>QWPO01000025.1 GCA_003669255.1 Planctomycetota bacterium
CTGCAGAGTTCGACGCGGCCCGCGTCCACCGCCGCGCGAATGGCTACGACTGCATCGGGGTGGGCGGAGGCAACCTCCGTGATCGACTCTCCGCTCGCGGCGACCGCAACCGGCACCGGCGAGTCGATGGCCGCGACGAGCGCAGTACCGCGGGTGGCGGCCGCCACGAGCACCAGATCAATCACGTAGGAATCGACCGGGTAGTAGCGGGCACGCGTGGCGGAAACCGCGTCGAACGCTTCGCGGAGCGCCGCTTCGCCGTCGTCGTCGCGGCCGGCGACAACGGCCCGGGCGGCGGCGACCACGGCGGTGAAGAAGCTGGTCGACTCCAGGTCGGCATGGGTCCGCATCCGACGGGCGAGGAGTCCCGCCAGCAAGGCGGCAACTCCGACCGCCCGAAAGTCGTCTGCCCACCTCGCCCCGGCCAGCGGGCCAACGGGGAGCCCCAGCCGGTCGGCTGCCGCCCGCTCGATCTGCTCCACGCCGACCGCCCGCCGCACGAACGCGGAGCCCACCGTGCACGCAGAGTCAAACTGAGCAGCGAACCGGTCATCCCAGGTGGTCGGCACGATTCCGAGCAGCGGCCCCTGCGGCACCGGCAGGTCGATGCTCGCCCACTGGGGAGCCGCGCCAACCGCGGCCACCAGCGCCGGATGCCAGGCCGCCGTCCACGCCGCCAGGAGGTCGTCGGCCTCTGCCTCCTCCAGCCACGTCGGGAAATCATCGAGCGTGTGGCAGGGGAGGAAGACCGTCGTGCGTTCGATCGCCATGGCTGGGAGTGTAGTTGATCGCGATCGTCAACCGGCCGGGCGCGAAGGGGGACGGTTTGACACCCCCGGGAAGGCGTTCGTAAAGTTATGAGTGGGCGGGGTTTCGCCCGCCGAAACCGTCCTTTTCCCGGCCCACCTACCTCCGACCTCCGCACCGGGAACACGGTCCCTTATGGCTCGCAGTCCGTACGCCTGGGGAATCGACATCGGCAAGTGCGGCCTCAAGGCTCTGCGCTGCCAGGTGTCGCCGTCCGATCCGCGGAAGCTGATTGCCGACACGTTCGAGTACATCGAATACCCGATGATGCTCTCGCAGCCGGAGGCGGATCCGGTGGAACTGGTGAAGGCCGCGATCGAGGAGTTTCTCTCGCGGCACTCGCTCGAGGGCGACCGAGTGGCCGTGGCCGCCCCTGGCCAGTCGGGCCTCTCCAAGTTCATCAAGCTGCCGCCCATCGAGGCGAAGAAGATTCCGGACATCGTCCGCTACGAGGCGAGCCAGCAGATCCCCTTCCCGCTCGATCAGGTGGAGTGGGCCTGGCAGCGGCTCGCGGGCGGCATCGAGGAGAGCGGCTTCGTGATGGACGCCGAGGTGGCGCTCTTCGCGATGAAGAAGGAGCAGGTCAACAAGGCGCTGGCGCCGCTCACCAACGCCGGCATCGAGGTGGACGTCCTCCAACTCCAACCGATCGCGCTGGCGAACATGGTGATGTTCGACCAACTCCCCGACCCCAAATCGATCGACCCCGACGATCCTCCGCCGTCGATCGTGCTGATCTCGATCGGCGTTGATTCCACCGACGTGGTGGTCACCAACGGCCTGAAGATGGCCCAGCGGAGCGTTCCGATTGGTGGCAGCACCTTCACGAAAGCACTCGTGAAGGAGATGCAATACACCTTCCAGAAGGCCGAGCAGGAAAAACGGAACGCCGTCCGGGCGGCCGATCCGCGGGCCGTGTTCAAGGCGATGCGGCAGGTGTTCACCGATTTCACGTCGGACATCCAACGGTCGCTGACATTCTTCACGAGCAACGACAGGTCGCTGAAGATCGGCAAGGTGCTTCTGGTCGGAAATGCGGCGAAGCTCCGCGGCCTCTCCGATTTCATGGCCAAGCAGCTGAACCTCGATGTGCAGCGGTTGGAAAAGTACACCGCGCTCGATGGAGCAGCCGTTGCCGCGAACGGATTCCGCGAAAATCGCCTCGCTTTCGCTACGGCCTACGGATTGGCGCTGCAGGCGGCCGGCGCGTCGAGCCTTCAGACCAACCTCGTGCCGAAGGAGATCGTCCGCGACCGGATGATCGCCGCGAAGAAGCCGTGGGCAGTGGCGGCGATGCTCGGGTTGCTCTCGGCGGCGCTTGTAAACTTCGTGGGCATGTTCCTGGCCTGGCAGAGCTACGCGCCAGCCAAATACTCCCAGGCTTTCGCGGCGGCCGATCAGGCCAAGACGCGTTCGGCGGCGGCGGTCTCGGCCCTCGATGCCGTGAAACAGAAGCAGGACGAAGCGGCATCCTGGCAGCAGTTTCTGGTGCAGACTCAAGAACGCCGGTTCCAGTCGCTCGACCTGATGCGGGCGATCAGGGCGATGCTGCCCCGCGACCCTGGCGACAAGGTTCCCGAGAAGATCGCCGATCGAAGTGACATCCATGTGGACAGTCTCGACATGCAGTTCTTCCCCGATCTCGCCACGTGGTTCAATGGAGTCCAGGGCAACTGGGCGGAGACGAAAGCCGCAGCGGAGAAGGAGCGGCCCGAGGGCGAGTCGGCCATCCCCGCAGAGGGAGCGCAGGCCGCACCTCCGGCGGACGGGGCCGTGCCGGTTGCCGAAACGCCGCCGACCGATCCAGCCACCGCGGATGGCACGGCGGCCGCGACGACGGGAGGCCCAACGGGGCCGGGCTGGGTCGTCCAGATCACGGGACATCACTTTCACAACGAGGAGCAGGGCAACGAGGGAGAGCAGTTCGTCCGCTCCACGCTCGTGAAGAACCTACTCGGCGAAGGCGACGAGGTGTCGGTCGCTGCCGGGGAGAAGTCGGGCAGTCTCGTGCCCATCGCCGATCTTGGGATCGGCTACCCGGTGCTGGTGCTCTCGTCGCCGATCCGCAAGGTCCAGATTCAGACGGGAGCCGCTGGCGGCGCCCCCGCGCCCGGCCCGAGATTCGATGGCGGCGGTGTCGGCGCCGGTGACCCAGCCTCGGGCACCATCGATCTGAAACGCTACGACTTCATCCTCCAGTTCACCTGGCAGCCGACCACGCCCGGCTCGAAGCTCCCGCCCCCACCGCAGCCTGCGGCTGGCGAGACGGTGGTTCAGTAGCCGAGAGACCCCCTCCCATGCCCCAACTCCCCGAACAGATCCGCCCGTATGTCGCGGCGATCGCGAAGTATCACTTCTGGATCCTCGCGGCGATCGTGCCTGTCGTCCTGGTGCCGATGCTGATGCTCGGCACCGGCAGTCTCGACGCATTGATCGGCGGCCAGCGGTCACAAATCGAGAACCGCGTCTCGGCGCTCAAGAGCGTGCAGGGGATCGCCGAGCACCCCAATGAAGGCTGGTCGGGGGCGGTCGAAACACAGACGGAGAAGATTCGAGAGGAGACGCTCGCCGAGTGGCAGAAGTTCTGGGAGACCCAGCAGTTTCTCCGGTCTTGGCCGCAACGACTCGGAGACGATTTCCTCAAGGCGGTCACTGCGCTCAAGCCGGGCGGTTCGCTGAAGCGAGACCTTCTCCTTCGCTACCAAAACACCGCACCAGAACTCGTCCGCGAGTTGCCGAAACGAATGGGGGCCGACGACTTCATGATCGAAGGAGCCGCACCCGGAGCTGCGGGGCTCGACGTAGGCCCGGGCCCGCGAGGCTTGGGTGGGTTTGGCCAGCGGCCCGGGATGAGCGGCGAGTTGGGCCAGCGGCCCGGTGGTGCCGGCGCTGCGGCAGGCGGCTCAGACGCGGTCGTGGCCTGGTCGGCGAGCGATCAGAAGCGTCTCTTCGACTCGTTCAAGTGGGAGAAGCCGCCGTCGACTACCCAGGTGCTTCTGGCCCAGGAAGAACTCTGGGTCTACGGACTTTTCGCCGACGTGATCAAGAAGATGAACGAGGGTGCCGCGGGTGCGTTCAACGCGCCGGTGAGTTCCGTCATCGAACTCGCCGTCGGCTATCCCGCGGCGGAGGAGCAACCTGGCGGTCAGGGCACCGGGCGGGTGTTCATCCCCGCGGCCACTGGGGCAGGCGGCGGAGAGTTTGGTGGTGAGGGCATGCCGCCCCCGGGGATGGATCCCGGGATGGGGATGCCTGGCGAGGGTGGGGCTGTGGGCCGACCGCTCAATCCACGATTCGGTGGTGGCAGTGGCCCAGGCATGGGCGGTGGACCGATGATGGGCGGCGAAGGCGGCGTCGATCCCGCCGCGGCCCCGGTCGCCTCACTCGATGATCAACTCAAAGAATGGATCTACGTCGATTTCTCCGGCAAGCCGCTCACCGCCGCAGAACTCGCCACTGTTCCCGCCGCGAAGATGGTTCACCTCATGCCGTTCGTGCTCCGAGTCACGATGGATCAGCGAAAAATCGATGCGTTGCTGGCCGATCTGGCAACCAGCGCCGTCCCGATCGACGTGCGGCAGGTGCGGATCAACCCATCGCAGCAAGCCGGTGGCCTCGGCGGCGGGCCCGGTGCAGCACCCGCGCCCATGGACGGCAGCGGTGGAATCCGGCCTTTCGACGTGACGGTGGAACTGCGTGGGACGGTGGGCCTCTCGCCACCCCCTGACAAGAATGCGATTGGCGGAGGCTCTCCTGCTTCTGGCGGGGAGGGCGGAGCATGAAGCGGCCCAGCCTGAAGTTCGACAAGGATGCCATCCTCGGTTTCCTGCTCAACCATTGCGAGAAGCTCGTCGTCGGCCTGATCGGCCTGATCGGTCTCGGACTGGCCTGGAACGGCGTCAACGCGCTGCGATTGAAGTCTGTCCGCAGCGATCAGACGCCGGAGGCGGTATCGCAGCTGACGGCGCAGGCCGTCCAGCACATCGACGCCGCCACGAAACCCCCGGCAGACACGATCCGCAAGGGCGGCGATCTCGCCGCGACGATCGATCCGTGGCGGCCCCAGCAGGTGAAGATCGCCCCCGCGCCAGACATGGCGCTCTTCGATCGACCGCTAATGCAGGAACTCTCGAAGCGGGCCAAACCTGAAGTGCTGCCGATCGAAGATCTCCGCGCCATCGCGGGGGTCGCCGTGCTCCCCGACACGACCGATCCGGCCGCGATGATGCAGCCGCCCGGACTTGCTCCTGGGCTCGACGCCCCGCCGCCCGAACCCCAGCCCCGACGCCCTGGCGCCCGTCGGCCAAAGCCAGGCGAGGAGCCAGTGGCTGAGCAACCGCCAGCCGAGTTCAATCCCGGGATGGCCGCCGGGCAGCGTGGCAAGGTGGTGCCATACGTGCTGGTCACTGGGCTCGTGCCCGCGGCTAAGCAGCAGGACGAATACCTTCGCGCGTTTGGTTCGGCGGGATTCCGTGATCCGCAACTGGATCTGCCGCGCTGGAGCCAGTACCTCGTCGAGCGCACCGTGGTCGGCCCCACCGGCGCACCACCCAAGTGGGAGCGGCTGAAGCTCAGGAATGTTGAGTTCTTTAGCCAGGAAGGCGGAATGGTGGCGCCGCCGCCCAATCAGGCCCCCGAGGCGATGCAGCAGGATGTGCTGCCACCGACGTTCGTGCTCGGAAGCACCGAAACCGACATCGGCTACGTCGCCCAACTCCCGCAGCGGATCGACGAGCCGTGGGGACTGGAGGCTGTTCACCCCTGGTTTCGCTCACAGCTGAAGAAACTGCTCGAAGAGGCGGCGCCGGGCGTACTGGGGGACTCACCCGCTGTGCCGATCGACGCCAAGCGGCTCAAGGATTCCGCAGCCGAGTTCGATGGACAGATCGGCGTGCTCGCCGACGTGCAGATCGTCGGCGAGTCGGAACGGGGTGGCGACATCGTCGCTTTCAAGGTCAAAACGGCCGACGACTCCGTGACCTTTCCGGTCGAGGCATTCGGCACTGGTGAAGAGCCCGTGTTCGTGATGTCGGCGGCATGGGCCCGCACGCTCGAACTCGACAACGGCCCCAAGCGAGACACAACCTGCAGCCTCCGCATACGGATGGAACGGATCGGAAAGACGCCCGTGGCTCGCATCCTCGGGATCACGTATCCCGCGGTTGAAGGCGAGGCGGAGGAGGAACTTGCCGATCCGGCACCATTCCCGCTTTCGGCCGGAGGTGGTGGCGGTGAGTTTGCGTTCGGCGGTGCCGGCGAGATGGGGGGCGCCACGCTGAGTGGTGCCGAGTTCCGGCTCTTCCGGTTCATCGATACGACCGTGAAGCCCGGCCAGCGATACCGCTACCGCGTGCGACTCTCGGTCCGCAATCCGAACTTTGGCATCGATCGCCAGCATCTCGCCGACCCGGCGTCGGCCAAGGGTGAGTTGCTGCCCTCCAAAGAGAGCAACGAAACGCCACCGGTGAGCGTGCCCGATGCGACAACCCTCCTCGTGCAGACCCTCACCAAGGAGGAGATCAAGGAAAAGAAGTTGAAGCCGGGCGCGCTGCAGGTGCTCGTGCTGGCTCCGAGTTCCGACACCGGCAACTACACGCTTCGCTCCCTGATCACGGAGACGGGTGGCCTTGCCAACGTCGACAAGAGCCTCAACAAGCCGGGGGACGTGCGGACCAAGGGAGAGGACGTGATCACCGATCGCGTCCTCGTCGACGTCCGCGGTCGGCAGGAGGAGTCTGGCAAGCCAGGGTCGCCGCCCGAGACCTTCGAAATGCTCTTCCTAAGGAACGACGGCTCGTTCGAGTTCGTGTCGGCTGCCGATTCGCAGCGGATCTCCGATCGCTACATGCCGACGCTCGAGGTACCCGCCGCCGCGCCGACGGACGTGCCGGCCGAGGGCTTTCCCTCCTTCGACTCCCCGACGCCGCGGCGAGGTTCCAACAAATGAAAACTCCTCGCCACCCCATGCCCCTGCCACACCGCCGAGTCGTGATGCTGTTGGCGTACGCCGCAGTCGGAATCGCCGTCACGACGTCCGCGCCGACTTTTGCCCAAGACGAACCGCAGTTCAGCACCTGGGCGAAGGTGGAGGGTTCCGACGACGCAAAAAAATATGTCGACCAGATCAGGAAAGGCGAGTTCGATGCTGGCTCGAAGGCGTTTCTCGAGCGCATCGCCCTCCCGCAACTTGCCGTCGAAGGAAACCGCCGTCAGATCGAGCGGATTCGCCGCCGGATGCGGGATGTGCTGCTCAACGAGAAGACAACCGAGGCTGCCGCCCTCGACAAGGCTGCAAAAACGGCTGCCGACTGGCTCGTGGCGCAGGCCCGTAACCCCCAGGCGGAGCCGGTGGCTCGCGTGAACGCCATGCTGCTCGTCGGCGAGATCCGCGGGAAGGATGGTCGCCCGTGGAATGGAGCGATCGGGCCTCTGGCCACCGTCATGGGCGATGCCGCGCTCCCGGCGGGCGTGCGGGTGGCGGCCGCCGCGGGCTTGGCCAAGCACGTGGATGCGGCAAAGGCCGCCGGCACACCCGATCCAGGTCTCGCTGAGATGGCGGCCAAGCCTCTCATCACCGTGATTGGTTCCCCCGCGTCGGCGGCCGACGGTGTGGCTGGCGATTGGCTCGTCTCCCGGGCGCTCGACATGCTGCCAACGGTGGCGGCAAAGTCGACACCAGAGGCGGCCGCCGCCCTGATGGCGATCCTGGCCGATGGCGGCAGGCCGATCGACGTCCGCGTGCGGGCCGCGGCGGCACTCGGGGCAACCGCGACCACCACCTCCAACATCGACGCCGGCGATGCGGTGGCGAAGATCCGCAGCCTCGCGGCCGAAGGGCTCAAGGCCGATATCACCTCTGCCACCGAACGGGCCCTGACTGCCCGGATCAGCGGTCAGCCAATGATGCCGATGGCCGCGCCTGGGCTCATGCCTTCTGGGTTTCCTGGAGCCGGAGGCGAGTTCGGTGCCGGAGTTCCGGTCGATGACCCGATCGACTCACTCGTGGTTCGACGGGACGCATGGAGGCTGATGAAGCTCGCCACGGCGGTGGCAACGGCCGACGGCACGGCAGGCCTGGCCTTGCTCCTCGCCGATGACTCGGCTGCCCGGGCCAAGAGCATCGCCAAGACCCTCCAGGAGTCGGCAATCTCCCTCGATCAGTCGCTCGACGCGGCCGCGATGAAACAGGCGCTCGCAGCCATCGAGCGACTCGGCCAGGCGGCAGGCCCCCGTGCCCCGGCCACTGCGAAGCCCGCCGCAGCCCCAGCCACCGCGCCCGCCACGGGAAGCGACCCCTTCGGCGCTGGGAACTGATCCGGGTAGCAGTTGATCCTGAGGCGTTCACGAAGCTCGGGGCCCCCGTAGCACAGGTTGTCAACCTGTGTGTCTTCCCAGTTCGCATTTGGCTCGGGTGCGATTCCGGAAGGAGGAGCAGCCGGATCGGAGGCACGCGCAGAAGCCGGTGCGACTTGTGCCCCGCGGCGGTCGCTCCGAAGCGTTTGAGCAGAGAACTCACACGTCCCGCCGGCGCCGAGCATGTCGCCGGCCGGCTGCGGGACTTCAAGGGTTGCGTGTGCAGGTTGACAACATGCACCTACTTCTCGGGCCCGCGACGAGCCAAGCGGCCGCGGGCATGGATGCCGCAGCCGCGCTATTTCTTGATCAGGTCGCGGACCGTCATGCCCGACGGGATCATCGGCAGGACGTGCTCCTGATAGGGCACCTGCACGTCGAGGATCGCCGGCCCGTCAGCGGCGATCAGTCGCTCGAGCGCCGGCACGAGATCCTTCTTCGCCGAGATCGTCTCCGCCTGCCAGCCGAAGCCCTTCGCAACCATCACAAAGTCGGGGTAGCGGTCGCCCGGCGAGATACCGTCGCCCTGGCCGCAAGCCTCGGGATGATCGACCGGGCCGAGGTAGGTGTGGGCCCGATTCCCCTTGAAGAACCGGTCCTCCCACTGCACCACCATGCCGAGGTGCTGATTGTTGAGGAGCAGCACCTTCACCGGGATGTTCTCGGTCTTGCAGGTGGCAAGCTCCTGAATGTTCATCAGGATGCTGCCGTCGCCGTCGATGTCTACGACGATCGCCTCGGGCCGAGCCACCTTGGCGCCCATCGCCGCTGGCAGGCCGAAGCCCATCGTGCCTAGGCCGCTCGAGGAGAGCCACGTCCGCGGCTCACGGAACGTGAAGAACTGGGCCGCCCACATCTGGTGCTGCCCCACGCCCACCGCGATCACGGTCTCCCGCGTACCAGTAAGCCGAGAAAGCGCCTGGATCGCCTCTTGGGCGAGGATGCCCGGATACGACGTGTCGAAGGAGTAGGGGTCCTCCTTCTTCCACTCGGCGATCTGGGCGTGCCACGGAGCGAGGTCGGCAGCCGGCCGCTCGACGATCGCGTTGAGTTGCCCGAGGGCAGTTTTCACATCGGCCACGATCGGCACATGCACGACCTTATTCTTGTTGATCTCAGAGGGGTCGATGTCGATGTGGACGATGAACCCGTGTTCGGCGAAGGCCTCGACCTTGCCCGTCACGCGGTCGTCGAACCGCACGCCGATGGCAAGCAGGAGGTCGGCCTCGTCCACCGCGTAGTTGGCATAGACGCTGCCGTGCATGCCGAGCATGTCGAGCGACAGGGGGTCATCGCCCGGGTAGGCTCCGAGGCCCATGAGCGTCATGGTGACCGGGATGCCAGTCTTCCGGGCCAGCGCCCGCAGTTCGTCTGAGGCATCCGATGCGATCACGCCGCCGCCGGCGTAGATCACGGGCTTCTTGGCCCGCTTGATCGCGGCGGCGACCTGCGCGATCTGCTCGGCTGGAGCCGACTTCCGCTGCTCCGGCTTGTAGCCGGGCAGGTCCATCGAGCAGTCGTAGTCGGGCACGATCTGGGTGAGTTGGATGTTCTTCGGCAGATCGACGAGCACCGGGCCGGGGCGGCCGGTTGTCGCGATGTGGAAGGCCTCCTTCATCACCCGCGCAATGTCCTTGGCGTCGGTCACGAGGTAGTGGTGCTTCGTGATCCCGCGGCAGACCTCCACCATCGGCGTTTCCTGGAACGCATCGGTGCCGATCACGCTGGTGCCCACCTGACCGCTCAGCACGACAAGAGGGATGCTGTCGAGTTTGGCGTCGGCGATGGCGGTGACGAGGTTCAGAGCACCGGGGCCGCTCGTCCCCATGCAGACGCCCGGCTTGCCAGTCGTGCGGGCGTAGCCCTGGGCGGCGAAGGCCCCACCCTGCTCGTGCCGCGGCAGGATCGTGCGGATCTGATCCTTGTAGCGGGTGAGCGCCTGGTGGAGCGGCATGCTCGCCCCGCCCGGGTAGGCGAAGATCACATCGACGCCATGCCGCACGAGCGACTCGACGACCACGTCGGCCCCGGAGACGAAGGCTTCAGACGCTTTCGACGGACGGGAGACAGTGGCCATGATGAGGCTCCTGAGGGCGACGGGGACCGGAAGACAGTCCCTCAACCATACACGATGAAAACCACTCGAAAAACCGCCACCCCTGCCGCTACGTCTCTTCCGCCACGGGGTTGGTCAGCCGGCCAATCCGGTCGATTTCGACGGTGACGGTGTCTCCCGGCTGAAGGAAAACCGGGGGATTCCGGGCGAAACCGACCCCGTGGGGGGTGCCCGTGAGGATCACCGTGCCCGGCCGGAGGATCATGCTCGCCGAGAAGAACTCCACGATCGCCGGGATATCGAAGATCATGTCGGCCGTGCTGCAGTCCTGCAGCACCCGGTCGCCGACGATCGTGCGGATGCCGAGCTTACCCGGGTCGGAAATCTCGTCGGTGGTCACAATTGCCGGGCCAAGCGGGCAGAAGGTGGCAAACGACTTGCCCCGGCACCACTGCCCGCCGCCGCCGTTTCGCTGCCAATCACGGGCCGACACGTCGTTGCCGCAGGTGTAGCCGAGGACGTGGGCGAAGGCGTCCTCGCGGCGGACGTTGTGGCAGGTCTTGCTGATCACGACCGCCAGCTCCGCCTCGTAGTCGACACGGTCGCTCCGCAGCCGACGCGGCAGCAGGATCGGGTCGCCTGGGTTCTGCACGGCCCCCGAGTTCTTCATGAACATGACCGGATGCAGGGGCGGTTCAGCGCCGCTCTCGGCCGCGTGCTTCTTGTAGTTGAGTCCCACGCAGATGATGTCGCGGGGTTCGAGCGGGGCGAGGAGTTTTTCCACCTCGACCTTCCGACCGGTGTCGTGCAGCGGCCCGAAGAGGTCGCCCTCCAGGAGCGTCACTGGGCCGTCATCGTGCAACCGGCCGAGGTGCTCGGACCCACCGCAAAGAAATCGAACGATCTTCATGGGTGTTTGCTCCTCACTCAAAGAGTGCCGTCAGAACTCGGTAGCCGGGCGGGTCGGGCGAAGTCGAGCCGAGTCGGGATATCCTTCCCGTCCGAAGGCGAGGCTTTCACTGCCCGCCCGACGGCGGCGCTCTCCACCGATCGAAGCGATACACTACCCTGGATCCGCTCAAATCGGGAGTTCCTTTCATGCATCGTCAGTTCCTTGTCGCCGCCGCTGTGCTCATGGCCCTCGCCACCGCTGCCCAGGCATGCACGCGGTGTGTCTATCTCGGACCGAACGACACCGTGATGGTGGCCCGATCGATGGACTGGGTCGAGGACCCGGGCTCCGAAGTCTGGGTGTTCCCCCGTGGCATGAAGCGGAACGGTACCGCCGGCCCAGGCTCGCTTGAATGGACGAGCCGCTATGGCTCGGCTGTCGTCTCCTTCTATGGGATCGCCAGCGTGGACGGCATCAATGAGAAGGGGCTCGTGGCCAACACGCTCTACCTCGTCGAGAGTGACTATGGGAAGCGTGTGGCCGGCCGGCCCACCATGTCGATCGCCTGCTGGACGCAGTACGTGCTCGACTCGTTCGCCACGGTGAACGAGGCCGTGGCGGTGCTTGAAAAGGAGCCGTTTACGCTGAGCGCCCCGATCCTACCCAATGGTGAACCGGCCGTTGGACACATGGCGATCTCGGACCCCACGGGCGACTCGGCGATCCTTGAATACGTGAAGGGGAAACTCGTCGTCCATCACGGCCGGCAGTTTCAGGTGATGACCAACTCGCCCACGTTCGACCAGCAACTCTCCCTCAACGCTTATTGGCAGGAGATCGGCGGCCTGACGATGCTCCCCGGAACCAATCGGGCGGCCGACCGCTTCGCCCGGGCGGCGTTCTATGTGACGAACCTCCCGCAGACCGCCGACCCGAAGCGGGCCGTCGCCCAGATCTTCAGCGTGATCCGCGGGGTGTCGGTGCCGCTCGGATTCACCGTGCCCGACAAGCCCAACATCGCCAGCACGATCTGGCGCACGGTGTATGACCACAAGGACCGCGTGATGTACTTCGAATCGGCGACCAGTCCCACGGTGTTTTGGCTGCCGCTCGAGAGCCTCTCGTTCGACGCCGGCGCCCCGGTGAAGCGACTTGCCCTCAAGGCTGGCGAGACCTACAGCGGCGACGCGTCGGGGTCGCTGAAACCGGCCGAGCCATTTGCC
>QWPO01000082.1 GCA_003669255.1 Planctomycetota bacterium
CGGCCACCTCGAGTACCGAGACGTCGAACGTGCCGCCGCCGAGGTCGAACACCACGATCTTTTCCTGGGCCTTCTTCTCCAAGCCGTAGGCCAGGGCGGCAGCCGTGGGCTCGTTGATGATTCGCATCACCTCGAGGCCCGCGATCACACCGGCGTCCTTCGTGGCCTGCCGCTGGGCGTCGTTGAAGTAGGCGGGGACGGTGATCACGGCCTTGTTGACCTTGTGGCCCAGGTAAGCCTCGGCCGACTCCTTGAGGGCGCGGAGCACCTTCGCCGACACCTCGGGAGGGGTGAACTCCTTGTCGCCAGCCCGCACCTTCACGTAGTCCTCGGGGCCGCCGACGACCTCGTAGGGCACCATCTTCTCCTCGCCGCCGACTTCGTTGTGTCGCCGGCCCATGAACCGCTTGATCGAGTAGATCGTCCGCTTGGGGTTGGTGACGGCCTGACGGCGGGCAATGTCGCCCACGAGGGTTTCACCCTTGTCGTTGAAGGCGACCACACTCGGGGTAAGGCGATTGCCTTCCTTGTTCGCGATCACCTTGGGCTCCTTGCCCTCCATCACCGCGACCACTGAGTTGGTGGTGCCCAGGTCGATACCGATGATCTTTTCGCCCTGCTTGGTTGCCATGGTTACGGTCCCCTTTGTGGTGAGCGGTCGTGTTGCGGAGTCCCTGCGGCCCGGGAGTCGCCCGAGCCAGTTTTGGCCGTCCAGCCTCGTGCCGACTAGAAATGCAAAGCCCGTGCCATGCTCCGGGGTGCCGCGCCCCACATTCCAGGCGACCCCAGCGACCGGCGAAAAATTGGCGAATCGGCCGTATTTACGTCGATCGGCCCCACGGTACAGTTGTGGAGGTCGCCTCCGGCATCAACTGGAGGGTCTGCCATTTTGGCCGTCTGAGGTCGTCCGTTCGCCATGGCTCACTCCGGTACACCGCGGGATTCGGCAGCCGACGGCGGCAAGAAGCCGGCCCTGTCGACGCTGCGGTCCCACATCGACAAGCTCGACCGTCAGCTCGTGGGCCTGATGAACGAGCGGGCCGAGATCGCCCGCCAGATCGGCCACGTGAAGCAGTCGACTGGCCAGCAGACGTACGACCCGTCCCGCGAGGAAACGGTGCTCGAACGCGTGGCGAGCGCCAACGACGGCCCGCTCTCCAACGAGAGCGTGAAGGCGGTGTTTCGCGAACTGATCTCCGGCTCGCGGGCCATCGAGCAACACCTCCGCGTGGCCCACCTCGGACCGGCGTGGACCTACAGCCATCTCGCCGCGCTCCACCGCTTCGGAAGTGCCGTCGACTTCGTTCCGGTGGCCAGCATCTCGGCGGCGTTCGAGGAGGTGCAGGCCGGTCATTCCCACTATGGCGTGGTGCCGCTGGAGAACTCCACCGACGGACGGATCGCCGACACGCTCGACAACCTCTCCCGGCTGCCGGTGAAGATCTGCGCCGAGGTGCCTCTGCGGATTCACCACACCCTCCTGGCCACGTGCGATCGCTCGGCCGTGAAAGAGGTTTACAGCCGTCCGCAGGCGCTCTCGCAGTGCCGCAACTGGCTGGCACGCCATCTTCCTTCGGCCCGGCTCGTGGAGGTGACGAGCACGAGCGCCGCCGCTGAAATGGCCGCAAGCCGCACCGACGCCGCCGCGATCGCCAGCCGGCAGGCCGGTGTTCATTACGGGCTCTCCGTGCTCGCCGAAGACATCGAAGACATCGCCGGCAACACCACCCGCTTCGCCGTCATCGGTCACGCCGACTCGAGCCGCACCGGCAAGGACAAAACCTCGCTGATGTTCGAAATCGAGCACAAGCCTGGCGGTCTGGCCGATGCCCTGGCCATCCCGAAGCGGCAGAAACTGAACCTCACCTGGATCGAGTCGTTCCCGATGCCGGGCGAGGTGGGCGGTTACATCTTCTTCGTGGAGCTCGAAGGCCACCGTAGCGACCTCCGACTGCGCCGGGCGATCGCCTCGCTCGAGAAGCGATGCAAGCGGGTGGTCGTGCTCGGCTCCTACGCCGCAGCCGCCCCGGTGGGCTGACGCCCCGGCGACGGGCCGCTACGCTTGGGGGGCTTGTATGCCTCCTTTCACCTCGTGGAGTCCGCGCATGTCCCGTAGGAAGATCGTCGCCGGCAACTGGAAGATGAACCTCGACCGTGCGAAGGCCAAGGAACTTACCGCAGCCGTCGCAGCCCGGGTCGCCGAGGCCGGTGCGACCGAACTGGTGCTCTGCCCCCCGGCGACCTACCTCGAGACCGTCGGCGCAACCATCGCCGCTACGAAGTCGGCCGTGGCACTCGGGGGCCAAAACATGCACGACAAGGCCAGCGGCGCCTTCACCGGCGAGGTGGCCCCGGCGATGCTCCTCGACCTCGGTTGCCGCTATGTGATCCTCGGCCACTCCGAGCGGCGGACGCTGTTTGGCGAGACCGACGCGATCGTCAACGCGAAGACGAAGGCGGCACTTGCCGCTGGGCTCATTCCGATCGTCTGCGTTGGCGAGACGCTCGAGGAGCGTGAGTCTGGCCGCACCAGCGACGTGGTGGCGACGCAGGTCAGGGGCTCGCTGGCCGGCCTTCCGCCGGCCGACCTAGAAAAAACGGTCGTGGCGTACGAGCCCGTCTGGGCGATCGGTACCGGGAAGGTGGCCACGCCGCAGCAGGCCCAGGAAGTTCACGCCCTGATTCGTGGCCTCCTCGGAACACTTGCCTCGCCGGCCGTCGCCGACAAGGTTCGCATCCAATACGGCGGAAGCGTCAAGCCCGACAACGCGGCTGATCTCGCGATCCAACCCGACATCGACGGGGCCCTCGTCGGCGGAGCGAGTCTCAAGGCGGACGACTTCCTGGGAATCGCCAAGGCCTTTGGCGGCTGAGCGGGTGCCGACGACGATGAACGGGGCTGAAACGGCGCTGGGGTAGCCTCTCCCGCGGCGTTGGGCTACTCTTTTGGCCCGGTTCGCAGCCCCCATCCTCCGTGTTCGGAGCTCCCTTCGTCCATGACCGCGCTCCTTCGTTTCGGCCTCGGCTTTCTGCTCGTTTTCTCCGCGCTCTTCCTGATCGCGTTGGTGCTCATCCAGCGGGGCCGGGGCGGCGGCCTTGCCGGAGCGTTTGGCGGTGCGGGCGGCCAGAGCGCCTTTGGCACGAAGGCCGGCGACGTCTTCACGCGGATCACCGTGATCGTGGCGGCCTGCTGGATTCTGTTGTGCATCCTCGCCATCAACATGCTTGGCCGCACGGAATCACTCTTCAACCCGATGCTCGGCAACTCGGCGGGGCAGGCGGTTCCAGCCCAGTCCACGATCCCGCCGGCCGGCGGGCCGGTCACGGGCGGCGATGCCGCTGTTCCCGCCACGGAAGCCCCGCAGGCCGAATCGGCGGCGACACCTCCGACGGCAGCGACGCCTCCGACTGCGGCTCCCGCCGCGACGGACGCTCCCGCCGCCACCGACGCGAAGTGACGAGATGGCCCTGAGCATGACGGGCTGCGGCGAGGGCGTCGTCACCGCAGGTGGCAGCACGTGCCGCGTCGAACTCCGGGGCGTCAACAACCGGCACTTCAAGCTCACACTCCGGGCCCGCGACACCCTCGCGGCGCTCGAACCACGAATCGAGGCTGCGGTTCGCGGCCGTGTACGTCGTGGAACCGTGCAAGTGACCGTCGATCTGTCGGGCGCTGCCGCCATGCCCGCGCGACGGCTCGACAAGACCCAGCTTGCCGCCTATCTCGACGATCTCGCCGACTTCTGTGCCACGCACGACCTCCCACTTCCGAAGTCAGTGGACGGTTTGCTCGGGCTTCCCGGCCTGTTGGTCGACGAGCCGGCCGAGTCGTCGGCGGTGGATCGTCTCTGGCCGCTCGTGTCGCAGACTCTTGCAGCCGCACTCGATCGCTACGACCAGATGCGGCGGGCCGAAGGCGATGCGCTCGCTGCCGACATGCGGTCGTCCTGCGGTGAGATCGCCCGGCTGAGTGACGGCATCCGCGACCGCGTGCCCGACGTGGTGGCCGCGCACCGTGACCGCCTGCGGGAACGCGTCGGGAAACTGCTCCACGATCGAACCTCAGCGGTGTCGGAGGCCGATGTGGCCCGCGAGGTTGCCCTGATGGCCGATCGGACGGACGTCGCCGAGGAACTCGTGCGGCTCGCAAGCCACGTTGCCCAGTTTGACCGGCTGCTCGACGAGGAGTCTCCGGGGCGGGCGCTCGACTTCCTCGCCCAGGAGATGGGACGGGAGGCCAATACCATCGCGTCGAAGTCTCTGGATGTCGGCATTGCCCACGCTGTTGTCGAGATCAAGACCCGGATCGAGCGGCTCCGCGAACAGGCCCAAAACGTCGAGTGACGGGCCGTTCGGAGACGCCGCTTTTCAAGGCGTTGCAGGCTGCGGTACAACATCGGGATGGAAGACCGACCGGGCAAACTCGTCGTGATCTCGGGCCCGTCCGGGGTGGGCAAGACGACGCTCCTCCGGCGTCTGCTCGCCGACCTGTCGAGCCTGGTGCCGAGCGTCTCCGCCACCACGCGTCCCCCGCGAACGGGCGAACGCGACGGGGTCGACTACCACTTCATCCCACTCGACGAGTTCGAGCGGCGGCGGGCCGTGGGCGAGTTCCTGGAGTGCTGCCAGGTCTACGGTCGGCAGCACTGGTATGGCACGCTGGTGGCCGAGGTGGCCCCCAGGTTGGCGGCCGGAAAATGGGTCGTGCTGGAGATCGACGTGGAGGGTACACTCTCCATGCTCGGCCGCTACCCGCAGGCGATCACCATTTTCGTCGAACCGGCCCATCCCGACCAGCTGCTTGAGCGGCTCAAGGGACGGGGCACGGAATCGCCCGACGCGATGGCACGCCGGTTGGAGGTGGCGCGACGCGAACTGCACGAAGCCCACCGCTACAAGCACCGCGTCGTCAACGAGAACGTCGAGACCGCGTTGGCGGAGATCAAGGGAGTTCTCGCCTCCGAAGGATTTGAAGATGCCGCTGGTGGCGAGCGGCAACGCCACACGCCCACAGCCACTCCCCCGAACGTCAGCCGTCCCACCCCGACCCACGCCCCCTGAACCGACTCACCCGAACCAAATCACCGAGGAGACCAGCCCATGATCGATGACCTGCGCGAGGAAGAGATCGTCAACAAGGTCGGCGGCCGCTTCAAGCTTTCGACGCTGATCCAAAAGCGGCTCGTGGCACTCAACGCCGGTGGCCGACCGCTTGTCGACGTCGACACCGACGACAAGATGCAGATCGTGATTGAGGAGATCAAGCAGGACAAGATCTTCCTCGACACCTCGCTCAACCTCCGCATCACCGGGGAGTCGACCGAGGCCGGCGGCCCGCTCGACTTCGACCCGACCATCCTGTGACCCTGGCCGGCCGCGAGATCGTGGTCGGTGTGTCAGGTGGCATCGCGGCCTACAAGGCTGCTGCGCTGACGAGCCTGCTCGTGCAGCGCGGTGCCGGCGTGACGGCGGTGCTCACATCGGCAGCGCGGCGATTCGTTGGAGCTGCGACGTTCGCGGCGCTCACTGGCCGACCGGTGGCGAGCCGCACGTTCGCTCCGGCCGCCTTCCCGCTCGGCGGCCACATCGAACTCGCAGCGCGGGCCGACCTCGTCGTGGTCGCTCCCGCCACGGCCGACTTTCTGGCCAAAGCCGCCCAGGGAATGGCCGACGACCTGCTGTCGACCCTTCTGCTGTGCGCGGAATGCCCCGTGCTCGTGGCGCCGGCCATGAACTCGGCCATGTGGAGCAAGGCCGCCGTCCAGCGAAATGTTCGGCAGATCGAGGCCGACGGGCTGAGCATCGTGGCCCCGGGAACGGGCTGGCTCTCGTGCCGCCAGCAGGGAACCGGACGGATGGCCGAGCCGGATGAGATCATGGCGGCCATCGAAAAGGCCCTCGCAGCCGCGCCACGGCGGTCCTGACATCGCCCCCTGAGGCAGCCATGGCAAGGATCCTGCTCACCGCCGGTCCCACGCGAGCCTACATCGACGACGTTCGCTTTCTCACGAATGCGTCGAGCGGCCGAATGGCGGCGGCGCTCGCTCAGGCGGCGTTGGCAGCCGGCCACGAGGTGACGATCGTCAGCGGACCCGTCCAGCTCCGCTATCCAACGGCCGCCCGCGTCATCCCGGTCATCACGACCCGCGACATGCTCGATGCGTCCCTGGCCGAATTGCCCTCGGTGGAGGGCGTTGTGGCCACCGCCGCCCCGTGCGACTTCGAGCCGGTTCGTCGCGTTGCCGGCAAGATCCCGCGTCAGGGCGACGGTCTGGCGCTCGAACTCGCCCCCACCCCCGACGTGATTGCCACGCTCGCGAGGAAATCGGTGTCGCGGCAGTGGTTCGTGGCCTTCGCGCTCGAGCCCGGAGCCGATCCGCGGCGGGCGTTCCAGAAGATCGAGGCCAAGCGATGCGACCTGATCGTCGTCAACGACGTGACGGCGATCGAGGGCACGAACACCGCCGTGACCGTCTACGACCGCAGCCACGCCGCGGTCGGCTCGAAAGCCGGCACGAAGCGGGCGGTGGCCACGTGGCTCATCCGCCTGTTCACCACGCGGCTGATGAGCTAGCCGACCTCACGCCGGGGTAGCCGCCGGACCTGCGGCCACCCTATAAATCCGAGGTCTTCATCCCGCACGCGGAGCATGTCATGGTAAAGGTCGCAGTCCTCGGCGCCACCGGCTACACAGCCCTCGAGGCGATCAAAATTCTTCTGCGGCATCCACGGGCCGAGATTGTGGCGGTCACGAGCCGCCAGGAAGGCCGAACACCGATTTCGAGTGTCCATCCGAGCCTGGTCGGCCGCCTTGATCTGCCGCTGGAGGACCTCTCGCCGGAGGAGGTGGGAAAGCGGGCTGACTGTGTGTTTGGCTGCCTGCCGCACTGCGCCAGTGCGGAGATCCTGCCCAAGGTGCTCGCGGCCGGAGCGAAGGTGGTCGATTTCAGCGCCGACTATCGCCTCGATGACGCCGCCACCTACCTGGAGTGGTATGGCCACGAGCACCCCGATGCAACGCGGCTCGGCACGACGGTCTACGGCCTGCCGGAGTTGTTTCGCGAGCGGATCCGCAGGCAGTCGCTCGTGGCAAACCCGGGCTGCTACTCCACGTCGGCGATCCTGCCGCTTGCCCCCCTGGTGAAGAGCGGCCTGTTTGAAACCGACGACATCATCGTTGATTCCAAGAGCGGCGTCAGCGGTGCCGGGAGACAGCCGAAGCTTATGACCCACTTTCCGGAGTGCAACGAGAGCATGTCGGCCTACAACGTCGGGCGGCATCGGCACACGCCCGAGATCGAGCAGGTGATCGCCCGCCACGCGGGCGTTCGGCCGGCGGTGATCTTCACGCCGCAGCTGGCACCCATGGACCGGGGCATCCTTTCCACGATCTACATCCGCCCGCGGCAGAGGCTCGCCGAGGGAGACGTCATGAGCCTGCTCCGCGAGGCGTATGCGGGCGAACGGTTCGTTCGGGTCGTAGACCACCTTCCCGGCACGAAAGACACGGTCGACACCAACTTCTGCGACATCACCGCCCGCGTCGTCCGCGACCGCGTGCTCCTGATCAGCTGCCTCGACAACCTCGTAAAGGGGGCGGCGGGGGCTGCGGTGCAAAACTTCAACGTCCTGTTCGACCTCCCCGAGACCATGGGCCTGCTCTAACCATGTCGATCGCCGATACGCCCGCCACCTATCCGATTCCCCCCCTGCCCCGAGGCTGGCGGATGGCGGCCGTCCATGCCGGCATCAAGCGAAACGCCTCCCGCGAGGATGTCACGCTCGTCGCCAGCGATCGCCCTGCCACGGCAGCCGGTGTGTACACCACAAACCTCGTGTTCGCGGCGCCCGTGGCGCTCGATCGCTCCCGCACGCCCGGCACCGGTTTTCGCGGTGTGATCATCAACTCGGGCAATGCGAATGCCTGCACCGGAGCCCGCGGGCTCGACGACGCGAAGCAGATGGCCGCTCTCGCGGGCCGCGAACTCGGGGCCCTGGGGGAGCAGATGCTCGTGCTCTCGACCGGAATCATCGGTGAGTTCCTTCCGATGGCGACCGTCGAGAAGGGCATCAAGGCCGCCGCCGTGGCGCTCTCCGGCGACGAGAGGGCGGCCCTCATGGCGGCGCGCGGAATGATGACCACCGACACCCGTCCGAAGATGGCCGGCGGCACATTCACGGCGGACGGCGTTGCCTGCACGGTGTTCGGCATGGCGAAAGGCGCCGCGATGATCGGACCGAAGCTCGCCACGATGCTCGGTGTCGTGGTGACCGACGCCGCGATCGATCCTGCCGATGCGCAGCGGCTGCTCGCCGCCGCCGCAGAGGAGACCTTCAACTGCGTGAGCGTGGATGGCCACATGAGCACGAACGACACCGTGCTGCTGCTGGCCAACGGCGCCGCGGGAGGCCCGCAGTTACGTGGTGCTGACCTGGAAGCCTTCGGCCGCACGCTCCACGCGGTCTGCGAGTTTCTCGCCCGGGAGATGGCGGACGATGGCGAGGGCGCCACGCACGTGATGCGGATTGAGGTGACGGGCGCCGCCAGCCGAGACGCCGCCCGTCAGATCGCCCGCACGATCGCCGATAGCCCGCTCGTGAAGACCGCCGTGCACGGTGCCGATCCAAACTGGGGGCGGATCGTGTCGGCCGCCGGCTACTCGGGGATCACGTTGGATCCCACGCAGGTGCTCCTGCGCGTCAACGGCACGTTGCTCTTCGAGGCCGGCTCTCCAGTGCCGTTCGTGGCCGACGCCGTCTCGGACTCGATCAAGAACCACCGCGAGACCCTGATTGAGCTCGTCGTCGGCGGAGGCCCAGGCCGCATCCGGTTCTTTTCGAGCGACCTGACCGCCGACTACGTCCACCTCAACGCCGATTACCATACGTAGGGATGGCGGCGGAAGTGCCCTCGTGGCCGCTGCCCGGACACGGTCGAGGCAGCCCCGCGAAACGCCCGCGATTTCCGGCCGCCCATCCCCTACAATCTCCCATCTTGACGCAGGCGGACCGAAAGGGTTTGCTCTGCACGTCCCCCGAAGACCCCGAGTGCACGCCGATGCCCGTTCTCTCGCTCCCGTATGCTCCTCTGGCCGACGCCATTCCACCGTTGGTCGGCGTGGTGGCGCCTGTGCTGTCGCCGGTCATGCTGCCACTGGTAGGCATACCGATCACCTCCCGCGTGTCGGCTGCCGCCGATCCCGTGGGCGACGACGACGAGGAACTTGGTGACGAGGAGGACCTGTCGGTCGGACAGCCGGCTGCCGACGAGGATTCGACGTTCGACGACTTCGATGACGAGTTTGACGACGACTTCGAGGAGGAGGAGAACGACCCCGACTGGGATCATCCCGACGAGGGTGACCCGCCGCCGCCGCCCTCGAAGGGAACCGGCCGAAAGAAGTAGCCTCTCGCGATCGCCCTCTGATTACGCTCTGATTACATCCGAGGATTCCCTCGATGTCCGGCCTCGACACACCCCACTCCGTGCCCGACGATCCCAATGCGGGTTCCGGGAAGGTATCCGGCCGCGTCCGTGGTCGGAAGCCGGTCGCCTGGTTCGGCACGCTCGGCCAGCTCGATTTCGACATCGATTTCTTCGAGAAGCTTCTCGCCCGCTCGCCTGAGTCACTCGAGGCGCTGCGCGTGCTTGCCGAACTGGTGAGCAAAAAGGGGCTCGTCACTCGGGCGGTCGATCTTGATCGCCGGATCGTCCAGCTGCAGCCCGACGATTTCCTCGCCCGCTACAACCTCGCGTGCTCCCTGGCGCGGGCGGGATGCGCCGACGACGCGATCGACGCCCTCTCGCGGGCGATCCTTCTCGGCTACGACGACCTCGACCACATGGAAACGGATCCCGACCTCGAGTCGCTCCGCACGCATCCGGATTTCCTCGCCCTGCTCGGCGAGTGATGGCGGCTGGACCGATCTCGGTCGCCTCCTGCTAGAATCCGCAGGTCCATCAGCCCCAAGGGAGACCGCATGCTCGACCAATTCGACAAAATCACCGAAGCGGCCACGTTCATCTCCTCGAAGTGGACGCTCACCCCGAAGGTCGGCATCATCCTCGGCAGCGGCCTTGGAGGCGTTGCAGCGGCGATTACCGAAAAGGTGACGATTCCCTACGACCAGATCCCACACGTCGCCCGCTCGACGGCGCATGGCCACTCAGGCCAACTCGTCTGCGGATTGCTCGAGGGGGTTCCGGTGGTGGTCATGGAGGGTCGCCAGCATGCGTACGAGGGCTATCCTCTGCAGCAAATCACGTTCCCGGTTCGGGTGCTCAAGCGGCTCGGTGCCGAACTGCTGATCGTGACCAATGCCTGTGGCGGTATGAACCCGCAGTACCGCGCGGGCGATCTGATGGTGATCGAGGATCACATCAACCTGATCGGCGACAACCCGCTGATCGGAATCAACGATGAGCGGCTTGGCCCGCGGTTCCCCGACATGTCGGCACCGTACACCGCAACGTTCATCAACGATGCCCTCGCCGTCGCCCGCCGCGAGAACTTCGTCGCGCACAAGGGCGTCTACGTCGCGGTGACCGGCCCGAACCTCGAAACGCGGGCGGAGTATCGATTTCTGCGAACGATTGGTGCCGACGTCGTGGGGATGTCGACGGTTCCCGAGGTCGTGGTGGCCGTCCACTCGGGGATGAAGGTGCTGGGCATCTCGGTGATCACCGACATGTGCCTGCCCGACGCGCTCGAGGTTGCCACGGTGGATCACATCCTCGCCACGGCCCGGTCTGCCGAGCCGAAGCTGCGGGCGATCGTCGTGTCGGCGGTCCGTAACGCAGGCCGCGCGGAGTGACGCACGGACGCCGTCCGGCGTCTGTTTCGGCACCATTTTCGGGTCATTGGCCATCCGGCCGGATGGCCAGCTGGCCAATACCGTCGGAAGTCGTTGGGCGACTAGTATTTGTGAGATCCTTGGGAACTCGTCGCGTCTCCGACCGGGGGGCGACGGTGGCGGGGGGCTAGCTGTGCAGCTGTCGCTCCCGAGTTCCATGGTCGCGGAGCGAGAGTCCCCATGACACACCACATCGAGTATCGACCAAGCGGGCGTTGCCCGCGGCAGGCGACGGGTTTTACGCTCGTGGAGTTGCTGGTCGTGATCGCGATCATTGCCACGTTGATCGGCCTGCTGCTGCCGGCCGTGCAGTCCGCCCGCGAGGCCGCCAGACGCAGCGCATGCTCAAACAACATGAAGCAGATCGGCCTCGGACTTCATTCGCATCTGTCGGCGAAGAAGAAGTTCCCGGCGGGATACATCTTTGAAAAGGCTGACACGCCCACAGCCGAAACGCGAGTGCCTGCATGGGGATGGGCCGCGTTCATTCTGCCCTACATGGAGCAGTCGCAACTCTACGACGCCCTTGGCGCACTTCGGCCTGAGGGCGCGATTCCGCGGACCAAGCTCAGGTCTGTCATGAGTAGTAGTCTCTTAAAGCAGAAGATCTCGACATACCGCTGCGCCTCGGACGCCGCCCCCGACGTGATCACAAGCTCGATGCCGCTTCCCATGACCAGCGGCAATACAGTGCCCAACGCCCCCCGCTTCACCTACATCTACGACGTTGCGGCATCGAACTATGTGGGGAGTTGCGGCTACGAGAGTGCGACCACGTCGGTTGCCATGTCAAGAAACAATGGCGTGTCCCCTCCTGCAGACTGCACCACTGACACGCGGCAGTTTTACGCGCGCCCCAGTTGCTCGCGGGATCCCGATGGAATCTTCTTCGGAATGCCTGATTCTTCATTAGGTCTTTCGCCGCAGAAAATAAGTGACGGCTTCAGCAAGACCTTTGCCGTGAGCGAACGCGGCTGGCCGTTTGGTGCGGCCAACTGGGCTGGCAACGGGATCACAACCAGAACGGATCATGAGGGTCCTTATCGCACCCTCTATATCAACGAGAAAATCAACGTTCTGCCGACCTCGTCCACCGATGTGAACTACGCCAAATACATCGGGAGCACTCATCCGGGCGGCGTGAACATGATGTTTGCGGATGGCTCTGTGTTGTTTATCTCGGAGAATCTCGACCAAACAGTCATGCAGTTCTCTGCTGACCGTGACGATGGAGTTGTCTACACCGCACCATGAAACCATTTTCTCTTCGGCAGGCTGCAGTGAGCCTCATAGCATCGGGCGTTCTCATGGTTGGGTGTGGCGATCCCTCTTCAATCGCCGAAGTCACCGGCACGATTACATACGGCGGGAAGCCGGTGAGCGGTGTCTCGGTGCAG
>QWPO01000088.1 GCA_003669255.1 Planctomycetota bacterium
CGGAACAAGTCGGGGTTTCTGCCCAACGCCACCTGGCTGATCGCCCACGGAACAACGCCCGAGACCCTCCAGTGGTGCGGCACGATCCAGGGGGTCGCCGAGCGGGGCGGCGGCATGATCCAAAACATCGGCATCGTTCCCGGCCACCGAGCCCTGGGCCTCGGCACCTGCCTGATCGAGCGCTGCCTGGCGGGCTTTCGGATGCACGGCCTCCAACGGGTGTCCCTCGAGGTTACGGTGGAGAACGCCGGGGCCGTCCGCCTCTACCAGCGGCTTGGCTTCCGCCGGGTGCGGACGGTGTACAAGGTGGTGGACGAAGCCGCCGTCATGGCCTAGTGTGCCGTGGTCTGACACCCCCCGGTCGCCAGCGATCCCCCTGAAGGCACCCCGCGTTGAAGCAGTCGCTCCACTCGACCACCCTTGGCAACGGGATCACGATTGTCGGCGAGCGGCTCCCCGAACTCGAGTCGGTCGCAGTCGCCTTTCACGCACCGGTGGGAGCCATCCACGATCCGTCGGGAAAGTGCGGTCTGGCAACAGTCACCGGTGAGATGTGCCTCCGCGGCGCAGGCTCCCGCGACAGCCGCCAACTCGTCGAAGACCTTGAATCGGCAGGCGTGCAGTTGGCACAGGGCGTGTCAAGCACGCACATCAGCGTGTCGGGCGCGATGGTAGCCCGTCAGCTCGCGGAGGTGCTGCCGATCTACGCCGACATCCTCCGCCGGCCGCTGCTCCCCGCCGACGAACTCCCCGCGGCGCGGCAGATGGTGCTCCAGAACCTTGCCGGCATCGAGGATGAACCGGCCCACCGCACGCTCGCTGCGCTCCGCCGGCTGCAGTCTCCTGCGCCCTGGGGCATGCCGACCGAGGGGATCTCGGCCGAGGTCGAGTCGATCGAGATCGACGATGTCCGCGAGTTCGTCGCCCAGAATCTGCAGCCGGCCGGCATGATTGTGTCGGTCGCCGGCCGCATCGAGTGGGACGACTTCGTCCGTCGCGTCGAGGCACTCCTCGGCGACTGGCAGGCCGCCCCCGCGCCGCCCGTGGCCAAGGGTCCACGCGGCGCGGCAACGCTCCACGTGACGCACGACGCGCAGCAGACCCACGTGGCCGTCGGCTGGCCGGCGCCTCCCTACCGCGACGACACCTCGCACGAGGCAACGGCCGCGCTGGCGGTCCTCGGCGGCGGCCCAAGTTCACGGTTCTTCACCGAGATCCGCGAGCGACGCGCCCTGTGTTACACCGTGTCGGCGGGCTACCAGACGAGCCGCGACTTCGCCCATGCCGTCTGCTACTCGGGCACGTCGGCCGATCGTGCCCAGGAGACGCTCGACGTGATGCTCGCCGAGATCGCCCGACTGCCGGGCACGATCACCCGCGACGAGGTGGACCGCGTGAAGGCCCGTGCCAAGAGCGGCCTGATCATGCAGCAGGAGTCGAGTGCCGCACGGGCCAACGCGTTCGCCCGGCAGTGGTATCACCTCGCCACCCTGCGGACGCTCGCGCAAGAACTGGAGCGGTACGACCGGCTCGACGTGGCCGCGATCGAGGCCTGGCTGGCGGCCAATCCGCCCCGCGATCTGACCGTCGTGTCGCTCGGCCGAGAGCCGCTGGAGGTGCGCCATGCCCTTCCTGCATGAACGGCTCCCCAACGGCCTCGACGTGATCGCGGAGACGTCCGACGCGGCGGTCTCGACGAGCATCGGCTTCTTCGTGGCGACCGGTTCTCGCGACGAGAGCGACGACGTCTCCGGCGTCAGCCACTTCCTGGAGCACATGGTCTTCAAGGGCACGCCTGGGATCACCGGCGACGAGATCAACCACCGCTTTGACGCCATGGGGGCGAGCGCCAACGCCTTCACCAGCGAGGAAGACACCGTCTACTACGCGTCTGTCCTGCCGGAGCAGCAGCATGAGGCGGTCGACCTGCTCGGGGCGATGATGCGGCCGGCGCTTCGCGGCACGGACTTCGACACCGAGAAACTCGTCATCCTGGAGGAGATCCGGATGTACGACGACCAGCCCCCGTTCGGTGCCGACGACCGCTGCCGCGCGTCCTACTTCGGCCGGCACCCGCTGGCACGGAGCGTTCTCGGCTCGGTTGAGTCGATCACCGACCTGCCGGTGGAGGCGATGCGCGACTACCACCGTCGCCGCTACGCCCCCGGCACGATGGTCCTCGCGGCCAGCGGTGCGGTCGACTTTCCCGCGCTCGTGGAGTCGGCAAAGCGGTTGTGCGGCGACTGGGAGCCGGCCGCCCCCGCGGAGCGGCGACGGCCGCAGCCGCCACGGCAGGCAGCGCATCCAGGAACCGAGCGGATCGTGAAGGCCACCGCCGCCCTCGACTATGCCGTCTGGATGGTGGCGGCCCCCGACGAGTTTCACGACGACCGCCATGCGGCCCGCCTGCTCGCGATCCTGCTCGGCGACTCGTCGGGCAGCCGGCTCTACTGGGGCCTCGTTGACTCCGGCGAGGCCGAGCAGGCTGCGTGCCTCTACCAGGATTTCCTCGACGCGGGCCTGTTCATCACCCAACTCTCGTGCGATGCGGCCGACGTGGAAACGCTCCGGGAACGGATCGCCTCCATCTATGCCGCGGCCGCAGCGGGAGGTCTCGAGCCGGCGGAGTTTGAGCGGGCCCGCAACAAGCTCGCCAGCAGGGTGGTCCTCGGGGGTGAGAAGCCCCGGCGGAGGCTGTTCGACATCGGCCTCGACTGGTCGCACGCCCGGACCTATCGCTCCGTTTCCGATCATCTTCGCCTTGTCGAGGGGGTGATGCTCGACGACGTCCACCGGGTGCTGCAGGCCTGGCCGCTCGACGCCCCGGCGGCGGCAGTGATCGCAGGGCCCGACGGCGAGGGCTGACGGCGGTGGCGACTTCCGCCGCCCCGCGAGACGAGCCATAATCCCGGTCGGTAATCGCGGTCTCTGGAAACCCGCTGCCATTCTCCCCTGCTGGTGCCGATCCCGATGCTCGTGCCCCTATTCGCCAATGCCAACCGCTGGCTGATCGCCCTGCCGCCGATCTGGATGGTGGGGGCCGCCGCCGCCGCTACGCTCGTCGCCGCGCTCGTGGCCTACGGACTGCTCCGCCTGGTGGCCCCGCGAATCGCCGCCGAGGCACGCGTGAGCCTCGGCGACGGGTTCCTCGGGCCACTCGCCTGGCTGCTGCTGGCCTACTCGGCCGCCGCACTCGCCTTCACGCCCCTCGTGCCGCTCGATCAGGTGACGCGGTCGCTCACGCGACTCTGGTCGACGAACGACTTCCAACAGACCGTCGTAGTCGAACCCGGTGCCACGCTCCAGGAGATCCCGCTCAGCCTGCGTCCCCAAGAACTCGCGGAACTCCGCTTGGAGAGCGATGCCCCGCTGCTCGTCCGCACGCAGCAACCCGTCGAGGGCTACGCGATGGTCAAGGAGGCCGAGGTCTCCTTGGCCGCGGGCGAACCCTGGTCGTGGACGAAAACGGAGGGGGCCACAAACCCGTTCCTCGGACAGCGGACCAAGCTCGAGGCGACCAACGACGGGACGTCCCCGGCCAGGCTCTCGATCAGTTGGCGGCTGGCGGCCGAGAATCCGCAGGCCGGGGTCCTTCCCTGGACATTCATCGCGCTGGCGGGTGTCGTGGCCGCCTACTCACTCTTCCGGCTGGGTGCACCGCGGGTGGCCGCCATTGCCTCCGCCACGACGAAAGAGGCGATCGGGCAGCCCGTGTTCACGGTCGCGATCGTCGCCGGCATCGCTCTGCTCCTGGCCTTCATCGTGATTCCCTACAACACGTTCGGCGAAGACGTGAAAATGCTCAAGGACAGCGGGCTCACCCTGATCAAGGTGCTCGCCCTGCTGGTCGTGGTCTGGACGGCGAGCATCTCGGTCGCTGACGAGATCGAGGGCCGCACGGCCCTCACCGTGCTCTCCAAACCGCTGGCACGCTGGCAGTTCGTGCTCGGCAAGTTCGCCGGCCTCGTGCTCGTGGCGACGCTCGTATTCCTGATCCTCGGCGGCGTGCTGCTGGCAACCACGAGCCTGAAGGTGGTCTATGACGCCCGCGAGGCCTCGAAGACCGACCCACTCTGGCGGGACTGTGCCGAAGAGATGATCACGGTGGTGCCCGGACTGGTGCTCTCGCTGCTGGAAACGATCCTGATGGCAGCCGTGAGCCTCGCCGTCTCGACGCGGCTGGGCATGGTGCCCAACCTGATCATCTGTTTCACCGTCTACGCGCTTGGCCACCTCGTGCCGCTGATCGTGCAGTCGAGCGTCGGCAAGTTTGCCATCGTGCGGTTCTTCGGAAAACTCATAGCCACGCTGCTTCCGGTGCTCGACCACTTCACGATCGAGGCGGCGGTGGTGGGCGGCACCCCCGTGCCCTGGATCTACCTCGGCTGGGCCGCGCTCTACGCCGCGCTCTACTCGGCGCTCGCGCTGCTCGTGGCGCTGATCCTCTTCCAAGACCGCGACCTCGCCTGATACGGCACAGGTTGAAAACCTGTGCTACGGATTTGGCCAGTAGCGTAGGTTGTCAACCTGCGTTGCCCCGCCGTAGCGTAGGTTTCCAACCTGCGTTGCCCCGTCGTAGCGTAGGTTTCCAACCTGCGTTGCTGAATGCCACAGGTTGAAAACCTGTGCTACGGGGAATGAACTCAGCTCGGGGCTGCCCGTGCCCCGAGAGCCGGCGTTGCTGGCCAGCGCAGGCAGGATGCCGAAGCGCAGCCAGCATCGAGTGAGCGGAGCCCAGGATGGGCGGAGTGAACGTCCGGCGATGGGGCGTGGGCAGCCCCTCACCGGCGCCGGCCTTGAATCAGGAGCAGGTTGAAAACCTGCTCGACAGGCGGATTGCTCGACGGCCCTCAGCTTGCGGCGAGCTTCCGCCGGAGCGCCGCCACGACGGGCTGCGGCACGAACTTCAGAAGCGCCTCGTCGTCGGCCAGCGGCGTGATCTGCTTGAGAAGTGACGACGAGATGTGCGAGTAGGCGGCGTCGGCCATCAAGAACACCGTCTCGACCGAGGGGTCGAGCTTGCGGTTGGCCAGCGTCATCGTGAACTCGGCTTCGATGTCAGTCAGCGATCGCACACCGCGGAGTAGGACGCGGGCTCCCTGCTCTCGGACGAAGGCCACCGACAGGCCGCTGAACAACTCCACTCGGACGTTGCCGAACCCCGCCACGGCCGCCTTCACCAGGTCGACCCGCTCCTCGAGCGAGAACAGCGGGTGCTTGTCGGGGTTGATGCCCACCCCGACCACGATCGTGCCAAAGATTCGGCTGGCCCGGCCAATCACGTCGAGGTGGCCGAGCGTGATCGGGTCGAATGACCCGGTGTAGACGGCGACGGGGAGGGGCTCGGGGGTCACGGGTGTCATGGTGAAAGTGGCGAGGGTATGGTATGGAATTGCCGGCTCACTTGAAACCGCCGCCTTCCCAGGAGCGCCCCCCGCGCGTCGACCGTGCTCTCCCTCGCAGGCCTTATCCTCTCTGGTGTTGTCGTGGTCCTCTTCGTGGCCGACCTTGCGGCCGCCTTCCCGTTTCAGCGGGTGAGCGTGGCCGCCGACATCGGATTCATTCTTGCAGGCCTGCTCGTCGGCTATCTGAGCTGGTCGATCAACTCCCGCGCCAAGGCCTGAACAAGGCCCTGCATCACGCCGCCCGGAGCACCGAGCGGCCCACCACCTCACGGTCGACGCCCGAGATCAGCCGGGGCAGCAGCGACAGCGGCACGACCGACGCAGTGCCGCGGAACCGCTGTTGTCCGGCCCACGAGATCCAGCGTTCCAGTCGCGGTGCCAGGGAAGCCGCGCCGTTGTTGCCCACCGACACCCCGTCGGTGCGAAGCACGTGCAGCCCACCAGACGAGAGTCTGGGGATGCCGCCGAACCCGAGCCAGCCGGCGATGCCCGCCGGACGCGCGGGGGTCACGAGCACCTCCCACAAGCCCCACACCGGGTTGCGGCAAGCCCAGCCCTTCGGCGCGGGCCGCCGGTTGCCGCGCGACTCCTCTTCGAACGCAGCGACGACCGCCACGCCGATCCCCTCCTCCACCAGCACGCCTCGGTTGGCGGCCGGTGTCGGACCGCGGAGCACCACCGCCGCCAGATCCGGCATCAGGTCTCGGCCGCGGAGGAGTATTTCGCGAAGCCGCGACCTCGAACCGCAAGCCGCTGGCGGAATGTCGAGCGCCAGGTCGAGGCCGTGGTCCTGCCCCGCGATGTCTGACAGCGTGTCGATGCCGACGGCCCACGTCACGGGGACGGCGACGCTGCGGACGGATTCGAGCCAGGCTCGGGAACGGCCCGTGATCGCCTGCCTCGGCGCAGTCGCACACAAAACCACCGTGGCCGGTTGTTTCCGCCGTATCATCGACGCGCCCCCTCGTTTGCGGTTCGATCCGGGCCCATCGGCCGCGCATCCGTGAACCGGGTCGCCTTGTCTATCGTCGTCCCACCCGGAGCCACTCAAGGCCCGGGCCATGGCGGTCACCCGCGGGAGGTCGGGGGGAGATTGGCGGCCTCGGCCGACTCTTCCGACAGGCGAACCCCTGCTGGCCCATGCCGCACGATCGCATCGACCAGTCCGGTCGCGGTGGCCTCGACCGCCTCGGCTGCGGGCTGTAGGCCGTGCCGGGCGAGGGCGGCGGAGGTCAGGGGGCTGATGGTGGCGATCTTCCAGGAACGCAACCGCGGGCCGAACAGCCGCACGGCCGCGTCGGCCACGGAGGGGCTCGTCAGCGTTAGCCACGCCACGGAGGTCGCGTCGAGGCCGGCGAGCGTGTCTGAGTCGAGCGACTCGAGTGAAAGGCTCTCGTAGGCCACCGCCTCGTCGACGTGGTGTCCGTGTGTTTCGAGCTCGCGTCGCACCACGTCCCGGCCCCTGTCGGCCCGCACGAGCAGGTAGCGACCACGACTGGTCTGTGCGGCGAGGGCGGCCACCAGCCCTTCGGACGAAAAAGTCTGTGGCACAAGATCGCAGCGGTAGCCCGACGCCTCGAGCTGCCGACGGGTCGCTGGCCCGATGGCTGCCAGGCGCGCCGTGCCGAGGGCGCGGCCGTCGAGCCCGAGACCGGCGAGGCGTCTCATGAATCCGCGAACCCCGTTCCCGCTAGCGAACACGATCCAGTCGTACGTATCGGCACGGCTGATCGCCTCATCGAGCGGACGCCACGACGGCGGATCGGCGATGCGGACGAGGGGCACGTTGATGCATTCGCCCCCCGCCGCACGGATGGCGGCGGCGAGTTCACCCTCCTGACCGGTCGGCCGCGTCGCCAGCACAAACTGGCCCTGCAACGGGCCGAAGGCGGGCGGCACCTTGGCGCCCACCAGCACGATGGCTGGCGATCGCCAGCCATGCGCTTCGAAGTCGCGAACACAGTCACCCAGCGTGCTCCCGCCGATCCGCTGATCGGGCCAAGAGCACCGGCTGACAATCGTCACGGGCGTGTCGGCAGGCAGCCCAGCGGCGAGAAGCTCGCCGGACCAGCGGGCGACCTGCTCGACCCCCATGTAGACGGCGAGCGTGCCCGGCAGATCTGCCAGCGGGCGGAAGTCGATGCCGTCGGCCTTGCCATCGGCCTCGCGGCCCGTGACCAGCGTGACACTCGATGCGGAGTCGCGGCTGGTGAGCGGCACCGCCGCGGCCGCCGCCGCCGCAAGCGCCGCGGTGATCCCAGGCACGAACTCCACCGCCACCCCCGCCTGCCGCAGGGGCTCGAGTTCCTCCGTGAGCCTGGCGAACACGGTCGGATCTCCCCCCTTGAGCCGCACGACCGTTCGGCCCTCGAGTACCAGGCGGGCGAGCAACCTGCCCGTCGCCGTCCCCGGACTCGGACGCTGATCCTGATCCCGGTCGACCTGGATGCGTTCTGCAGCGGGATTCACCTCATCGAGCACCCGGTCGGGCACGAGCGAATCGTGAACGATGACATCGGCGGCCCGGAGGCGGTCAATGGCCCGAAGCGTGAGCAGATCAGCAGCGCCGGGGCCGGCTCCCACGAAGGCGACGCGGCCCGGCAGTGATGAGGGAGGGGATGGCATGTCGATGATCGAGTTCCGGGGCCTGCAGGGCCGGCGTTTGGTGTTCCCGTAGACCTCACTACACTCGGTGAGAACCTCCAACCCCCCAATCGTCCTCGACCATGGCGAATGAGTCCACTGCGGCCGCCCCCGGCCCGGTCGATCCCGTAGCGGCCCCCTCGACCGCGGCCCTGTCGCCGGCCGAACGGTCGCGGCTGATGAAATGCTACGTCACGGGGTCGCAGGCCCAGCAGGGTAACGTCGACTACGCCGTCGACATGTTTGCCCAGTGCGTCATCGGCGACCCCGGGAACGCCATTTTCCTGCAGAAACTGCTGGAGTCCCTGAAGCGGAAGTTCGGTGGCAAGAAGGCCGGCAGCCTGACGTCGTTCTTCGCGTCCGGATCACGGGCCGGGCTGAAGAAACTTGCCTCGTCGGCCCAGTGGCGCGAGATCATCAAGCAGGGCGTCGAGATCATCAAGGGCAACCTCTCCGACCACGTCACGCTGCTGGCGATGGCCGACGCGTGCGGAAACCTGATGTTCGTCGATACGCAGGCGTTCTACCTCCGCGCCGCTCTTGATGCCTCGCCAACCGATCCGGAGGTGAACAAGCAGTGCGCGAAGTTCGCCGCCAGTCAGGGCAACTTCGACCAGGCGATCGAATGCTGGCGGCGGATCGGCCGGACGAAGAGCCTCGCCGAGGAGGCCGAGAAGGCCATCGCCGAACTCTCCGTCGAAAAGACCATTGCCGCCGGCCAGGGAATGATCGGCCGCGGCGGCCAGTCGGCAGGCCGCCCGACCGGCAAACCCAACCAGCCCGCCCAGCCACAGACCGGCGGCCGCGCCGCGGAACTGCGGCAGACGATCGCGACGAATCCCGCCGACATCGACGCCTCCATCGAACTCGCCGACCTCCTCGAGCGAGACGCGACCGTCGAAGAGGCCGAGAAGGTGCTCCGCAAGGCACTCGAGGCATCTGGCAACAACCTCAAAATCCAAGAGCACCTTGAAGACCGCCTGCTCCGCTGGGGCAAGCAGCGGCTGATGCTCGCTGAGAAGCGGGCGGCGGGGGACGACACGCCGGAGAACCGGGCCACCGTCGAGCGACTCAAGACGCTGCAGGTGAAGCAGGAGATCGATGTCTACGCCGCCCGCTGCAGCCGCTATCCCGAAAACCTCACCTGGAAGTACGAACTGGCGATGCGGCTCAAGGCTGCCGGCAACTACGCCGAGGCCATTCGCCAGTTTCAGGAGTCGTTGAAGGAAACACGCCGGAAGGGAGCGGTCTCGCTGGAACTTGGCGAGTGCTTCCAGAAGATCAAGCAATACCAACTCGCGATGCAGAACTACCAGACCGCGGTCGAGACCCTCACCGACCGAGAAATGGAACTCCGCAAGCGGGCCCTCTACCGGGCCGGCGTGCTGGCCTCCGGCCTGGACGACGTCGACTCCGCCCGAAAATACCTGTCGATGCTGGCCGGACTCGACTTCGGATACCGGGATGTGGCCCAACGTCTGGACAAGTTGGGTTCGGCAAAGGATAAAGGTGCGGACGGCTGAGCCGGCCTCCAGGCCGTTGCTCCCGCCGGTCGGGACCGTTCCCGGCTCACCCGCACGCCCCCACGATCGAGGATTATCGAATGCCCCATTCGGCCAGCGCGAAGAAGCGTCACCGTCAGAACCTCCGCAACCGCGAACGCAACCGCGTGGTCAAATCGGAGATCAAGTCGAAGATCCGCAAGGTTCTCGAAGCGATCACCGCGGGAGATGTCCCGACAGCCAAAGAGCAGTTCCGGGGCATGGCGAAGTCGACCGATCGCGCTGCGGCCTCGGGCACGATCCACCGCAACCGCGCAGCGCGGATCAAGTCGCGGATCTCGGCCCGGGTGAAGAATGCCGAGAAGGGCACCGTTGCCGTCGCGAAGCCGGCCGCGAAGGGCCGCAAGGCAACGACGAAGTCGAAGGGCTGACGCTCACCAGACGACGCGGCTCGCGTCGAACACGGGCCCCTCGACGCACGTCCGGCGGTAGTCCCAGTTGCCTTCGTCGTCGCGGATCCGGGCGACGCAGGTGAAACAGATGCCGATGCCACAGGCCATCGGCGTTTCGAGCGAGACCTCGCAGCGAACGCCGCGGGCCGCCGCCCAACCGGCAACCGCTTCCATCATCGGCTCCGGCCCGCAGCAGGCGATGTGCGTTGCGGTGCGGTCGATGCCGGCCGCGAACCTCTGATCCAGAAGATCGACCACGGTGCCCTTCGTGCCCGTGGAACCGTCGAGCGTGGCGAGGTGTACGTCGCAGCCGGCCTTCCGGAAGTCGTCGGTACAGGCAAACATCCCGGCGGAACGGGCACCCCAGCAGAGGGTCACGCGGCCTGCCCGTGGCGGCTCACGGGATGGCAGACCGTACCGTGCCAGCCCGAGCCGCTCGCGGGCGAGCGTCAGCAGCGCCGTCTGCCCGATGCCGCCGGCGACGAGCACGAGGTGCTCGGTTGTCGGGGCCGTAAATCCGTTGCCGAGAGGCCCCCAGGCGAGGATCTCGTCACCCGGCCGCACGTCGGCGAGGGCACGCGTAAACCGGCCGTGGACGAGGTAGATGAAATCGGCATACCGAGGCTCGATGCCGTCTGAAAACACGTCGTAGACCGCAAACGGCCGGGCAAGGAGCGGATCGCAGCGGTCGGGGAGCCTGAGCATCGCGAACTGCCCGGATACGGCCCGGGCAGCAATCGACGGGCAATCGAGACGAATCCGCCAGGTCGCATCAGCCACTTGGTCGTGTGACACAACGCGGGCACGCAGGACGGCCGCCTCGTCGGCATGGCAGACAACAGGGGCTGTCATTGATCAGCCCTCCCCGCCGGCGGGCCGAGACCGCCACTGCGAGGCCTTGCCGGCCCGCTTCCGCTTCCGTGGGACGGCCGCACCGCCGCCGGCCTTGCCGGGGCCGGCCGGACGCCCTCCCGGCCTGCCGTCTGGCCTGCCTGCAGGCCGACCAGTCGGCCGACCAGCCTGCTGACCGCCTGGACGTCCGCCTGGACGTCCGCCCGGGCGGCCATCGGGACGGCCATCGGGACGGCCGCGGGGAGGCTTGCCATCCGGGCGTCCGCGCATTCCGGGACGTCGCGGCGGGCCGCCGGGGCGTGGGCCCCGGACCGGACCTCGCGGCCGCGGCGGCTCCCGCTCGGCATCGGCGCCAACCGCGGCGATCGCGTCCTTACGGAGCGACTCGATCTCGCTCCACGTCAACTGCCGCCACTGTCCCGGCAGCAGGTTGCCGAGCGACAGGCCGCCCACGGCGACCCGCTTGAGTTGGTGGACCTTGTGGCCAAGCGTGGCCAGCATCCGTCGAATCTCGCGATTCTTGCCCTCGTCGAGCACCATCTCGAGCACGGCGCTCTGCTTGTGTTGCGAGCGGATCGACACCCGCTTGGCATGCACCTCGGCCTCAGCGAGGCGGATGCCGCGTCGGAGGCGGTCAAGCAGCTCATCACTCGGAACACCGGCGACCTGCACGAGATACTTCTTCTCGACGCCGTACCGCGGATGGGCGAGGAGGTTTGCGAGTCCACCGTCGTTGGTGAGCAGGATCAGCCCCTCGCTCATCCGGTCGAGCCGGCCGATCGCGAACAGCCGCTGCTCGCCGGGCACGAGGTCGACCACGCGAGGACGCCCCGTCGGATCGGCGTTGGTGGTCACCACGCCGACCGGCTTGTGGAGCATGTAGACGACCCGCTTCGGGTTGGGAAGCCGCTCGCCGTCGACGCGAATCTCCTGCGTGCGAAGATCGACGCGGGACCCGAGTGTGGTCACCACCTTTCGATCGACCTCGACGCGGCCCGTCGTGATCAGTTCCTCGCAGGCGCGACGGCTGCCGAGTCCGGCCGACGCGAGCACCTTCTGCAGCCGCTCGCCCTCGTCGTCGGGGGCACGCGGCCCGGCGGCGTCGCGGGGGGCGAACGGTGGCCGCGGCGGACGGCCGCCGGCGGCCCGGGGAGGACGACCGGGACCGCCAGGACGGGACGCACCGCCAGGACGGGACGGAGGACGCCCGGGACGGGAGGGACGGCCGCGGGGAGGACGTGAGTCGGGGGCGGGCATGGCGGGGTTCCGATGGGTCGATGGCGGGAGGCCCGACAGGCCCAGC
>QWPO01000043.1 GCA_003669255.1 Planctomycetota bacterium
AACCTGTGTGACATGGGGCAGCGCAGGTTGACAACCTACGCTACCGACCCGATTCGTAGCACAGGTTGTTCAACCTGTGCCGCTCGACGCTCACGCCCGCTGGGGATGCAGCCGCGGACCGCCGCCGAGGGCGAGCCGATTGGTGGCGGCAAGAAACGCCTTGGCAGAGGCCGCGAGCGGGTCGGTCGAGACACCGCGGCCTCGTTGCACCTGGCCCGCGTGCTCAAGTTCAACCGTCACTTCGGCCTGCGCATCCTTGCCCACCGTCACCGCCTGCACGCGAAAGTCGCGGCACACCGTCGTGATGCCGGTGAGCTTCTCGATCGCCAGGAAGATGCCGTCGATCGGGCCGTCGCCCGCCGTGATTGTCGCCGACTGCGGCTGGCCGTTCTGCAGCACGCGGAGCGTGACGGTCGGGGCCACCCCCGATTCGCTCGTGAGCGTGTAGCCCTCGTAGACGAACTGCTCCGGGAGGCTGGAAAACTCCTCCTCGCAGAGCGCCGCGATGTCGCCGTCGTAGATCTCCTTCTTGCGGTCGGCGAGCACCTTGAACCGCTCGAAGATCGTCTGCAGCTGCTCGGGGGTGATCTGGTAGCCGAGGGCCTTGGCCCGGTCGGCGAGTGCGGCCCGGCCGCTGTGCTTGCCGAGCACGAGGTCGGTCCGCTCCAGGCCCACGTCCTCGGGCCGCATGATCTCGTAGGTCCGCGGCTCCTTGAGCATGCCGTCCTGATGAATGCCCGACTCGTGGGCAAACGCGTTCTTGCCCACGATCGCCTTGTTTCGGGGCACCTGGATGCCGGTGATGGTGGCCACCAGCCGGCTGGTCGGCACGAGCTTCTGCGTGACGATCCGCGTGGAGCAATGGTAGTAGTCGCCCCGCGTGCGGAGCGCCATCACCACTTCCTCCAGCGAGCAGTTGCCCGCCCGTTCACCGAGGCCGTTGATCGTGCACTCGATCTGGCCTGCACCCGCCTCGACGGCCGCCAGGCTGTTGGCCACGGCGAGGCCGAGGTCGTCGTGGCAGTGGGTGCTGATCACCGCCTTGTCGATGTTGGGCACGCGGTCCACGAGGCTCTTGATCACGCGGTGCATCTGCGTGGGCGTGGCGTAGCCGACCGTGTCGGGAATGTTCACCGTCGTCGCGCCGGCGGCGATCACCGCCTCGACCACGCGGCAGAGGAAGTCGATCTCGGTGCGGGCCGCGTCCTCGGGCGAGAACTCGATGTCGGCGCAGTGGCCACGGGCCCGCGTCACGCCGGCGACGGCGCGGGCGAGCACCTCCGCCTCGGTCATCCGCAGCTTGAACTCGCGGTGGATCGAACTGGTCGCCAGGAAGACGTGGATCCGCGGCTGCTCCGCGGCCTTGAGCGCCTCCCAGGCCCGGTCGATGTCGGCGTCGTTGCAGCGGGCGAGGCCGCAGACCGCCGAGCCCTTCACGATCTTCGCGATCTCGCGGACGCTCTCGAAGTCGCCCGGCGACGCGATCGGGAAGCCGGCCTCGATCACGTCCACACCGAGCTGCACGAGCGCCTGGGCGACCTCCAGCTTCTCGTTGAGGTTCATGCTCGCCCCGGGCGACTGCTCGCCGTCGCGGAGCGTGGTGTCGAAGATGCGGATCGGGCGAGGCGTGGTCATGGGAAATCCAGCGTACTGGGTGAGGCCCTCATCGTAGCCGGCGGCAGGGCGGCCGGCACCCGCTCCACCGGCCGCACGGCGGCGACGCGGTTTTGTAGACTCGCCCTGCCCGATCACCGACCCAACCGGAGCCACCGCCACGATGACGCTGCGGGAGTTTCAAGACCTGATCCGTGCCATGTACCACGACAAAGATGCCTCGCGAGGCGTCGAGGGCACGTTCATGTGGCTGACGGAGGAGATCGGCGAACTCGCCACGGCCCTTCGCAGCGGCACGCACGAGGAGCAGGCGCTCGAGTTTGCCGACGTGCTCGCCTGGCTGGTGACGATCGCCAACGTCGTCGGCGTCGATCTCGACGACGCCGTCCGCCGCAAATACGGCACCGGCTGTCCGGGATGCGGCCAGTTCGTCTGCACCTGCCCCGACGCGGAGAAGCCATGAGCCGACGGGGCGCGACGTGGACCGGTACGTGGGTCGCGGCGCTGATGCTGATGCTCGCGAGTGGCGGCCCGCCAACGCACGGCGCTGAGCCCGGCCGGTTCGACGTGGCGGCCGGCTTTGGCGGCCGCTGGAAGGTCGGTTCATGGACGCCGCTGGTGGTGTCGGCCACAGGCGGTGGGCTCGAGGCCGGGCAGGAAGTACGTCTCTGGGCGGAGGACGATGACGGCCAGTTCGTCCGCTCCCCGGCCGTTCGTGCCACGCAGGTGGGCGACCGCGTCGAGGCTCGGTTGTGCGTGCGGTTTGGTCGGCCGTCGGGCCGTTATCGCGTTGAGGTGACCAGCCCCGGCGGAGGTGCGGCGACGACGGAAGACCGGCTCGTCGATCCGATCGTCTCGACCGACCACGTGATCGTTGCCTACGGCGACCTGCCTTCGGTGGCCAGAGCCGCCCGGCTGGTCGACCGCGATCGGGGGAGCACCACGGTCGTCGTGAGCGACACGCCGCCGTACGCCGCGAGCGAGTCGCAGCGGAGCTTTGATGCCGCCGATGCCATCGTCATCAGCGGCCACGCGGCGACGCGTTTGCCGGTCGACGTTCGCGAGGGACTCGATGCGTGGGTTCGCGACGGCGGCAGTCTCGTGTTCGTCTGCGGGGCGTCGGCCGCGGAAGCCGCCGCGACCGGATCGCCGGTATCCGGCTGGCTGCCGGGCGCGTTTGAGAAGCTCGTCCGTCTGAGGCGACTCGGACCGATCGAGGCCTATGCGCGGGCAGGCGGACTCGTTGATCGCGTTCCGCCCGACGGGCTACCGGTGCCGCGGTTTGCGGGGCCGACCCCGGGCATCGTGCTGGTGTCCGCCGTCGAGGCGGGCGGTGGTCCGGTCGTCGCCCGCTGGGCCCATGGACTTGGCACCGTCATCTGGCTTGGCCTCGATCTCGACGCCGAACCGCTGCGAGGCTGGTCGGGCTGCGACACGCTCCTCGCCGCGGCGCTCGGTGGGCGGTCGCGTGGCGGGCTCGACCAACGGTCTTCCGAGCAGGCTGGGATGCCGGACATGGCAGGCCAGCTGCACGCCGCACTCGACACGTTTCCAGCCGCCGCGACGTCGGCCGATCAGGCAACCGCCGGCCGGAAAGTGTCGCCCGTTCCCTTCGAGGTGATCGCCGGGCTTGGCCTGCTCTACGTGCTCTGCCTCTACCCACTCGATTGGTGGTTCGTCTCGAAGCAGGGGCGGCCGTGGATTGCCTGGCTCACACTTCCGATTCTGGCGGCCGGGTTCACGGCTGCCGCATGGGGCCTCAAGGGTCAGTGGGGCGGTGGTCGCGAGGCGATTGCCCGAACAGCCGATGTGATCGACGTCGACGCCGGGAGCGGACACATCCGTGGCACGTCGTGGCTTGCCGTCCTCTCGCCTGTGAACGACAGGCTCACCGTGGCCGTGGAGGGGGCAACGGGCACGGCCTGCGCCGACCGCCAGGCAGCCGTGACCTGGTGGGGCGTGGCGGGCCGCGGGTTTGGCGGACTCGATGCCGCGGTTGGGCATCCGTCGCTCGCGGCGGCTGACTACGGCTACGGTGGCTCGCTCGCCGCGCTCGACGACGTGCCCATCGCCGCCGCGGCGAGCAGGCTCTTTGAGGCGGAATGGTCGGGCTGCGCCGACGTGCCGGTGGTGACTTCCTCGCTCGCCCTCACGTCGCAGGCCACGCTGGCCGGTGCCGTGTCGCACCACCTTCCGTTCCCGATCGAAAACTGCCGGCTGCTCCATGCCGGCTGGCTCTATGACGTGGGCACGCTCCGCCCCGGTGATCGCTACGACACCGCGACCGGCCGGGGGCCGCGGTCGCTCGCCAGCGCCCTGACCCGCCGCGCCGCCGCCAAGGATCGCGAGACCGCGCTGACGTGGGATCCGACCAATGCCGACGTGGCCCGGATCATTGAGGTGGCGGCCTTTCAGGGGGCCGCAGGAGGCACCGCGTACACCGGCCTCGACGCGGGCCGCCTCGGCCGTCTTGATCTCTCGCCGCTGCTTGCCGTCGATCGGGCCGTGCTCGTGGGCACGGTCGCGGAGGGGGTGCCCGCGTCCCGCTGGGACATCGGCGGCGGCGCCGGCCCGATGGCCGCCGCGGCCGCCGCCCCACCGCTCTGCCGGATCGTGATTCCCCTCGCCGCGGAGGCTGTTCCATGATCGAGACGATTGACCTGACCAAGAAGTACGGCGATTTCTTCGCGCTCGAATCGCTCACGCTGAAACTCGAGCAGGGAGACCTGTTCGGCTTCATCGGCCCCAACGGCGCCGGGAAGACGACCACGATCCGCATCCTCTCAACGCTGCTCTCGCCAACGTGGGGTGAGGCCTATGTCTGCGGCCACTCGATCTACACGCACCCCCGCGAGATTCGCCGGGCCATCGGCTACATGCCCGACATCTTCGGCGTGTACGACGACATGCGGGTGATCGAATACCTAGAGTTCTTCGCGGCCGCCTACCGCATCGACGGTCCGAAGCGGCGGCAGGTGGCGGAGCGGTCGCTGGAGCTGGTTGATCTCGTCGCCAAACGGGACGAACTGGTCACCAGCTTGTCGCGGGGCATGACGCAGCGTCTTGGCCTTGCCCGCGTGCTGCTGCACGATCCGCAGGTGCTCCTCCTCGACGAGCCCGCCAGCGGCCTCGATCCGCGGGCGCGAATCGAGATGCGCAACCTGCTCAAGCGACTCCAGGGCATGGGTAAGACGATCCTGGTGTCGAGTCACATCCTTCCGGAGCTGGCCGACATCTGCAACCGCGTGGGCATCATCGAGTACGGCCGGCTGCTGGCGTGCGGCAACGTGCAGGACCTGCTCGCGCAGGTGCGCGGTCGGCCGACGGTTCGCATCCGGGTGGCGGGATCTCCCGAGGCGGCGGCCAAGGCCTTGGAGCGATGCCCCGAGGCGGCGGGGGTGACCGTCAAGGATGGCGAGGTGGTGGTGGCGCTCGCCGCTGGCATTCCTGACGGCTCGGCGCTGGCAGCCCGCCTGGTCACCGACGGACACGGCCTCGTGTCGCTTCGTGAGCAGGAGGTCAACTTAGAGACGGCCTTCCTCGAACTCACCCGCGGTGCCCTGGCGCGGCCGGTGGGGGATTCCTGACCGGCCCGTGGGGGATGCCTGACCGGCACGAGGGGGATGCCTGACCGGCACGAGGGGGATTCCTGACCGGCACGTGGGCCGAGGCTTCTGCTATCCTCCGCGACGGCGGCATCCCCGTGGGTGCCCGGATCGGTCGTGCCATGAAACGAGGGAGCAGAGTCGTCATGCGGAGTACGTCGCGGTTGGGTGTCGTGATCGTGATCGGGGCGTGCGCGTGCCGACTTGCCGTTGCGCAGGGCACGGTCGAGACGCTGGCGGTGCCACCGGCCGCAGGGCCGCAGGCATCGGCCGAGGACATGGGCTACGCGATGGGCTTCCGGATCGGGCAGCAGATCCTCGCCGAGCAGCAGCAGATCGGGTCGCCGGTTGATCCAGCCGGCCTCGCAGCCGGCCTCGCCGACTCGGTCTCAGGCAAGCAACCGCGGCTCGACGAGCCAAAGTTTCGCGCGGCGCTCGCCGGCCTCGAGACCGTGATGCGGCAGAAGCAACGCGAGATGGTCGAGAAGATGCAGGCCGCGGCGAAAGCCAACCTGGCGAAGGGGGCCGAGTATCTCAAGAAGAAGTCGGCCGAACCCTCTGTGAAGGCGCTGCCGAGCGGGCTGCTCTACGAGGTGCTCAAGGAAGGAACGGGGCCGCAGCCAACCCTCGACGACGTGGTTACGGCTCATTACGCCGGCACGCACATCGACGGCACACGGTTCGACGGCACCGACCCGGCGGGGCCGCCGGCGCAGTTTCCGCTGCGGGGTGTCGTTCCTGGCTGGCAGGAAGCGCTGCCGCTGATGAAGACCGGCTCAAAGTGGCGGATCCACCTGCCGCCGGCCCTGGGCTACGGCGACGAGGGTTCGCCCCCCACGATCGAGCCCAACGAGGTGCTGGTGTTCGAGATCGAACTCGTCGACAGTCAGCCAGGCCCCAAGCGGTGAACCCCGCCCGGACGGCGGCGGTGGGAGGTGTGATGCGGCGAGTCGCTGCGGCCTGTGCGACCATCGGAGCGTTGGCCTGCGGGGTGGCGGTCGCTGCAGCGACCGACAGCTTCGCCGCCGCCCGCGAGCGGATGGTTCGCGACGACATCGCCGCCGCCGGCGTGACCGATCCGCGGGTGCTGGAGAGCATGCGAATCACACCGCGGCACGAGTTCGTGCCGGTGGCGCAGCGGGCGAAGGCCTACCTCGACATGGCGCTGCCGATCGGCGAGGCGCAGACGATCTCGGGGCCGCTGGTGGTGGCCGTCATGACCGAGCAGCTGCGGCCGCAGCCCGGCGATCGGGTGCTCGAGATCGGCACGGGCAGCGGCTATCAGGCGGCGGTCCTCGCGCCGCTCGTGAAGACGGTCTATTCCATCGAGATCGAGAAGCCACTGGCAGACAAGGCGGCCCGCACCCTCGATCGCCTTGGCCACGACAACGTCGTGACGAAGGCAGGCGACGGCTTTCAGGGCTGGCCCGAGCACGCGCCCTTCGACGGCATCATCGTCACCTGTTCACCGGAGGACGTGCCGCAGCCGTTGCTCGACCAGCTCGCCGATGGTGGCCGGATGGTGATTCCGGTCGGCGAGCGGTTCGAGCAGCGGCTCGTGCGGATCACCCGCCGCGGTGCCGAGTTGGTCCGCGAGACGATCGAGCCGACGCTGTTCGTGCCGATGACGGGCGTCGCCGAGGAATCGCGACGCCTGCAGCCCGATGGCGGTCGGCCGTCGGTAAGGAACGGAGGCTTCGAGGATCTGATCGAAGGCGGAACGCTGCCAACGGCTTGGTACTACGGCCGGCAGTGCGAGGTGGTCGGCGAAGGGGCAGGGCAGGGGAGTCGCACGCTTCGGTTCCACAACTCCGAGCCAGGCCGGCCCGCACAGATCTTCCAAGGCTTCGCCGTGGATGGCACGAAGGTCGAGAGACTCCGTGTCCGCGCGAAGGTCTGTGGCAGTGGCGTGATCGCCGGACGCACCCCGGACGAACGGCCCTGCTTCGCGGTTCGTTTCCTCGACGCCGATCGCCGCCGGTCATCGACAGCGATCGTGGGGCCCTGGTCAGGCGACTTCGACTGGAGCGACGTGGACGACCGGATTGACGTGCCGCCCTGGGCCCGGGAGGGCAGCCTCATGATCGGTATGGCCGGTGCAACCGGCACGTTTGAGGTCGACGCCGTGGGCCTGGAAGGCGAGTTGCGGTGACCGGCTTCCCTGGCGGATGCCTGCTGGAAAACCGAGTTTTTCGGCCGCATCTTCCCCGCTGCTCCTCGCCTGCCGTCGGCGGCAGCAGAGTCCCGAAGACGGCGATCCCGGGGAGCGGGAAATTCTGACGGAATATCTTTCCCAGAATCCTTGATTTACCTAACCGGCAAACTATCTTTGCTCAGAATAACGGCATGGCGCCCGAAATCGTTTCGGGGCCGGCCGCAACATCAACGCGAAATAACTCGGGAGTTTCACCGACATGGTGTCGCAGCGTCGCTGGATTCGAATCGCTGGATTGGTTTCGTTTGTCGCGGTCGCCGCGGCGACCTGCGACGTGCAGGCCGGCTGGCATCACCGCTACCGTGGCTACGGCTCGTCGGGCTCGTCCGGCGGCTCCTCGGGCGGCTCGTCCGGCGGCAGCTCGGGCGGTTCGTCGGGCGGAAGCTACAGCTCGTACGGCGGCGGGTCGTCGGGCGGTAGCTACGGCTCCTATGGCTCCTACGGCTCGTCGGGCGGCAGCTTTGGCTCGCACCACGCCTACAAGCGTGCCATGCGCGCAGCTCGTCACGGCTCGTCTGGTGGTAGCTACGGTTCGTCCGGTGGCTCGTCGGGCGGCAGCTACTCCGCGTCCTACGGTTCGTCGGGCGGCTCGTCGGGTGGTTCGTCGGGCGGCTCTTACGGTGGCTCGTACAGCGGTTACTCCAGCTCGTCGTCCGTCGAGGGCTACTCCTCGGCCATGCCGATCGAGTCGTACCGCGTGATCAACGAGACCCCGTCGATGACCGGTGGTGAGATCATCGGCACGCCCTCGGCAGTGCCCGGTGCGCTCGACTCCACGTCCCGCGAGACCGTGCCGGCCGACGGCGCGATGCTCGTGGTCGAGGTGCCGGCCGACGCCACGGTGTATGTCAACGGCACGAAGACCAACTCGCAGGGCGCGGTTCGCCGCTACCTGTCGCGCGGCCTGACCGCCGGCCAGAAGTATGAGTTCGTGGTGCGGATGGCGACCGACGCCGGCAAGGAGACGACGAAGGTCGTTTCGCTGACCGCCGGCCAGCGGTCCAGCGTCTCGTTCAAGGCGGCCATCGAGGCCCCGAAGACGAGCGTCACCCTCCGCGTGCCGGCCGACGCCAAGGTTTGGCTCGCCGGAAGCGCCACTGCCTCCATGGGCGACGTGCGGACGTTTGAGACCTCGAGCCTCCCGGCCGGCAAGAGCTGGAAGGGCTACGAGATCCGCGTCGCGACCGTCGTCGACGGCCAGGAGCGGACGGTTTCGAAGGTGATCGACCTCGCCGCTGGCGACGTCGTTGACCTCACCCTCGACCCCGCCGCCCGCACGGCGTCGGCCGAGACGACCGCGTCGCTCAACTGAGCCGCGGATCGGACCGATCGAGTTCACGAGATCCCCGCGTGGCCCCGTGCCACGCGGGGATTTTTGTTTTCGGAAGGCCGCGTGGCTGGCGGCATGACCCGCATGACCGGGATTTTCGTCACCCCGTAGCACAGGTTTCCAACCTGTGGTCTTCCCGTAGCACAGGCTTTCAACCTGTGCCGCCGCTCCCGTCCTTCCGGAAAATCGCGACCTAGGGTTGCCGTGAGCGGCAGTGGAGCGAGCCGGCCGAACGGTCCGATGCTCCCTGTAGGGAAACCAAGTTGCGTTGTCCATGAAGTCCCACGAGCCAAACGCGAACCGGTGGTCGCTCATGGCGCGGGGCTGTGCCTCGTTGGCGATCCTCGCCTACCTCGCGGCCGTGATCGTGCCGCCGCTGGCGGGGCCCGCGCCGGCGAGTGAACTGGCGAACCGCATCCTGCAGCCGTTGCGGCCGCTGGTCGGTGCGGTCTATCTCGGTCACGGCTACCGATTCTTCGCGCCCAATCCCGGCCCCGGCCACACGATTCGCTGGACGATGACGATGCCCGACGGCTCCACGCGGTCCGGTCGGATTCCCGACGAGACGCTCGACCGTCCGCGTCTGCTCTACCACCGCCGCTTCATGGTGAGCGAGAAGATTTCGTCGCTCGTGCCCCTGGCCGACGCGCCGGCAGACGTTCGCGAGCGGGCGAAGCGCGACTGGCAGCCGCTCGTGAAGGGCGTGGCAACCAACCTGCTGCGGCGCGAGGGAGGGCTGAGCGTCACGCTCGAGACCGTCGAGCACTACCTTCCCGATCCCGGCGAGATGCTCGCCAGCGGCACGTTTGCCGACGCGGTCACGCCGCTTGGCTCCTACGCCTGGGCGGAGTCGCAGCGATGAGCACCGTCCGCTCCGTGCCCGCTCGCCGCACCGTCAGCCGGCCATCTGTCACGCCGCCCGCGCCAGTCGCGTCGAGTCGCGGCTGGCTCGCCGAGTGGGTCGCCGCGTGGAACGCGTTCTGGTTCACGCCGGCCGATCCGCTCCCGCTTGCCGTGATCCGGATCGTCACCGGGCTGATCCTCACCTGGTCGTGCGTCGTCTGGCTGCTCGACGCCGATGCCTTCTTTGGCGATCGCGGCTGGCTGCGGTCGGATCAGGTCTGGCGGATGAACGACCAGCCCTGGCAGTGGAGTGGGTACTTCGCGGCGTCGTCGCCGACCATGATTCGGGTGCTTGCCGGCATCTCGCTTGTGGCGGCGATCCTCCTCACGATCGGCCTGGCGACCCCGCTGGCAGCCCTCGTCTCGTTCCTCGGTCTCGTCAGTGCCGCGAATCGTGCGCCGCTGAATGTTTTCGGCCTCGACGACACGCTCGGCATGCTGCTCGTGCCCTTGGTGATTGGCCCGAGTGGCGCGAGGTTGTCGGTCGACCGCCTGCTCGCCGGGCCGGGGCGGGGCAGGGGAGGGGAGCCCTCCGTCCGGGCCGGCATCGCCCTGCGGTTGCTGCAGGTGCATTTGTGTGTGGTCTACTTCTTCTCCGGCGCGGGAAAACTCTTCGGGGCGAGCTGGTGGGAGGGCACCGCCCTCTGGGGAGCGATCGCCAACGACCGCTACCGCACCCTCGACCTTCGGGGGCTCGCCGGCCACCCGCTCGTGGTCAATGCTCTGACTCTGGCGACCCTCTGGTGGGAGGCGACCTACGCCGCCCTCGTCTGGCCGCGGCTGACGCGGCCGCTTTGCCTCGCGATGGCGGTGCTGGTCCACTTGGGGATCGGGCTCGCCATGGGCATGATGGAGTTTGGCCTGGCCATGATCGCCGCCAACCTGGCATTCGTTTCGGCCACCACGTTCGAGAGCCTGCTGCGACCGTTCACGTTCCGGACCCCCGATTCGCCCGACATCCTCTCAGGAACCCCTTCGGACCATCCATGATCGACACGCTCGCCGTTGTCGGCGCCACGGGCGCCGTGGGCCGCATCATCCTCGACTTGCTCGCGGAGCGGAAGTTTCCCGCGAAGCGGCTCAAGCTGCTCGCGTCGGCTCGTTCCGCCGGCACGCCGGTCCGCGTCGGCGACACGACCCACGACGTCGAGGTGCTCACGCCCGACTCCTTCAAGGGCGTGGATGTGGCGATCGGCAGCACGCCCGACGAGATCGCGGCCGAGTTTGTGCCGTGGGCGGTGGAGCGGGGCACCGTTGTCGTCGATGAGAGTGCCTTCTATCGGATGAATCCCGAGGTGCCGCTCGTGATTCCGGAGGTCAATCCGGAGGCGATCGCGACCCACAAGGGGATCATCGCCAGCCCAAACTGCTCCACCACGCAGATGGTGATGGTGATGAAGCCGCTGCACGACGCCGCCCGCGTGAAGCGGGTGATCGTCAGCACCTACCAGGCAGTGAGCGGCGCCGGCCTGGCCGCAACCCGTGAACTCGAGCAGGCGACCACCGCCTGGCTGGACAAGGAGCCGGAAGCCAACCAGGTCTTTTCGCATCGAATCGCCGCCAACCTGATCCCGCAGATCGGCTCGCCACGGCCCAACGGGTTCACCAGCGAAGAGATGAAGATGGTGCTCGAGACGCGAAAGATCCTCGGTGACGAGTCGATCGCGATCAGCGCCACCTGCATCCGCGTGCCGGTGGCCAACGGCCACAGCGAGTCGATCCTGATCGAGACCGAAAAGAAACTCACCGCCGACGAGGCCCGGAAGCTGCTCGCCGGGTTTCCCGGAATCGTGGTCGAGGATGACCTCGCGGCCAAGCGGTATCCGCAGCCGCGGACGGCCAGCGGCCACGACGAGGTGTTTGTGGGCCGGATTCGCGAAGATATCTCGTGCCCCAACGGCATTGCGCTGTGGTGCGTGTCCGACAATCTCCGCAAGGGCGCGGCCACCAACGCTGTGCAGATCGCCGAGTATCTGGCGAAGCATGGACTGAAGGGGGCAGGGCACTCGGGTCGGTCATGAGTTCACCGTCGGTGCCCGATGAGGCGTCCGCGGTCGTCGGCCGACGGATAGCGATCCGACTCGCCTACGACGGCACGCGGTACTCGGGCTGGCAGCTGCAGCCGAACCAGACGACGGTGCAGGGGACTCTCGCTGCGGCGATCCGCGAGGTGTCGGGCGAGGACCTCGTGCTGAAGGGGGCGAGTCGGACTGACGCCGGCGTGCATGCCCTCGACCAGGTGGTGGCCTTCACCTCGATGAGCGGCCACGCCGCCGGCGTTTGGGTGCGGGCGCTCAACGCCACGCTGCCCCGCGACATCACCGTTCGCGAGGGGAGGGAGGTGGGGCTCGACTTCGATCCCGTGACGGCCGCGATTCGCAAGCGGTATCGCTTCCGGATCCACGACGCATCCTGGAGGCCGGTGCTCGATCGGCACCTCGTCTGGCACTGGCGGGGCCGGCTCGACGAGGAACGGATGCGGGAG
>QWPO01000026.1 GCA_003669255.1 Planctomycetota bacterium
CTCGACGACCTGCCGGGCGGCGGTGGTGACAAACCAGCCGACGGCGACGCGGACGGCGGCTAACGACCGCCTGTCTTAGGCACCCAGCGGCCCTTTCCTATGCACATCGTCACCGCCGTTTTCCTCGCCGTCGTGGCGATCGTGGGAACCACCGTCCTCGCCGGGGAGGAACTCACCCCGGCCGAGGCCCGGGCGATCGCCCGCGAGGCCTATGTCTACGGGTTTCCACTCGTCGACAACTACCGCATCCAGCATGCCTACTTCGTCAATCGTGCGAATGCCGATTACAAGGCCCCCTTCAACCAGCTCGTCAACATCCCTCGCGTCTACACACCCGCCGACAACGCGGTGCAGACCCCAAACTCCGACACACCCTATTCCTGGGCCGGCCTTGATCTCCGCGCCGAGCCGATCGTGTTGACGATTCCGCCGATCGAGCAAGGCCGTTACTGGAGCGTGCAGCTGATCGACTCCTACACCCACAACTTCGCCTATCTGGGAAGCCGCACCACCGGAAACGATGGCGGCAGCTTCCTGATCGCCGGACCGTCGTGGCAGGGGGAAATGCCGACCGGGATCACGAAGGTGATTCGTTGCGAGACCGATCTGGCCCTCGCGCTGTTCCGCACACAACTGTTTGCCCGAGGCGATCTCGAGAACGTCAAGCTGATTCAGGCGGGATACAACGTTGCGCCGCTCTCTGCATTTACCGGCGTCGAGGCACCACCGGCGGCTCCGCCGATCGACTTCGTCCTACCGCTGTCTCCCGAAGAGCAGAAGACATCGCTGCGGTTCTTTGATGAGTTGAACGTCGCCTTGCAATTCTGCCCCGAACACCCATCCGAAACCGGCCTTCGAGCCCGGTTTGCCCGGCTCGGCATCGCGGCCGGTATGCCGTTTGACGCGGAGTCGCTCCCACTGGAGATCAGGCAGGCGGTTCAGCAGGGCATGGCCGATGCCTGGGCCGATCTGGCGGCGCTCAAGACGCGGATCGACAAGGGGGAGGTCACGTCTGGCCAAGTCTTCGGAACCCGTGAGTTTCTTCAGAACAACTACCTCTTTCGGATGGCGGCCGCGGCGCTCGGGATCTACGGCAACTCCCAAGACGAGGCGATCTACCCGGTCTGTTCCGTCGATGCGCAGGGCCAGCGATTGGACGGCGGGAAAGCCCGCTACACACTCCGCTTTCCGCCAGACGGCCTCCCGCCAATCAACGCGTTCTGGTCGATCACGCTCTATCGGTTACCCGAGAGCCTGCTCTATGACAACCCGCTCGATCGTTACCTGATCAACTCTCCAATGCTCCCCTCGCTCAAGAGGGATCCAGACGGCGGCCTCACGATCCACGTGCAGCACGACTCACCGGGTGCCGACCGCGAGTCGAACTGGCTGCCGGCCCCGGCGGGACCGTTCGTGGTCTACATGCGGCTCTACTGGCCAAAACCCGAGGCCATCGATGGCCGTTGGAAGCGGCCGGAACTCGTCCCGACGGCGTTGCCGCTGAAGTAGTCGCCTCCGGTGATGCCCCCCTCGGCCTCCACCCGGACCCCCGACCCCAGCGGATTCTCCATCACTGCGGCCGTCGCCCAACCTGGACGATGACCGTGTCCTCCTTGCCATCGCGGACTAGGCCGAGCGGCACCTTCTCCCCGATCGGTGTCCGCGTCACCTTGAGCACGAGACCAGCCGGCTCGGCCACCGGCACACCGTCAAACGACACCACAAGGTCTCCGGGCCGAATGCCTGCGAGTGCCGCCGGCGATTTCGGCTCAACGGCGACCACCAACGCCCCGAATACGTCGGGCGGAGACGACGCCAACAGCATGCCCAGGTGGCCGCGCTCGACATACCCGTCTTCAAGAATCTCGCGGCAGACCTTCCGGGCCGTGTTGCTTGGGATGGCGAAGCCGATGCCCGAGTAGTCCTTGCCGACGATCGCCGTCGTGATCCCCATCACGCGGCCGTGGACGTCGACGAGCGGGCCACCGGAGTTGCCCGGGTTGATGGCCGCGTCAGTTTGGAGGAACTCCTGGTAAGGACTGTCCAGTACGCCCCTTCGCCCCACGGCGCTCACGATCCCGTAGGTGATCGTGCGGTCGAGACCAAACGGGTTGCCGATCGCCCAGACCATCTCCCCCGGCTCCACCGTGTCGCTGTCGCCCCACGTGGCCACGGGCAGATCCTCGGCCTCGATCCTCAGGACGGCCAAGTCGGTGCCCGCGTCAGCACCGATCAGTGTGGCGGTGAACCGGCGACCGTCGGCAAGCGCGACGTCAACCTCGCTGCTGTTGGCGACCACGTGATAGTTCGTCACGATCACCCCGTCGCGTTCGACGATGACCCCCGACCCAACCTCCTCGGCCGTCTTGCCGATCGGTCGCAGCCCGCGCAGTGCCGCGATTTCGTCCGCCACTGAGGTGACTCGCTTTTTCGACGTCACGTTGACGACCGTCGGGCCGATGATCCTCGCCAGGGTCGTGAACATTTTGCCGACCGACGTCAGTTCCGCCTGCGTTGCCGCGTCCCGGATGGCCGCCAACTCCGCACGCGTGCGGGCATACTGCATCCGCCCCACGAACGAAGGCCACGCGATCAGGCCCACGAGGGTCACGAAGCCTAGAAACAACAGCAATGTCCGCCGGTCGGCGTTCGTAGGAGAAGACGTCATGATGCGTTCCCTTCCAGCATCCGGAGCCTCACGAGGTTGATCGCCGTTTTTGCCGCCCGGTTGGGGGCGAGGTCGACGCCGCCGCCGAAGACATGTTCGAGAACCGTGACACCCGCGTCGTCTGCGATCGCCACGTCCACCGCCCGCCGACCCTCGGCCGCCGGCCGGACGTCGCCGACGGCGAGGCCGACCGCTGCGGTCCATTGGCGGCGAGCATCCTCGGCGGCCGTCCGCACGTCGGCAAGCCCGGCCGGCATCACGCTGCCGCCACGAAACACCCCGCCTGTCGCACCCCGACGGCCGTCGGCCTGAGCCAGCAGTGACGCCACCCTCCCGGCCGTGCCCGACTCGACAGACGCAAGCGACTTGCCGCTCGACGCCACCGCCGCCAAGACTGCGTCCTCGATCTCGTCGTCCTCGACGCCGTAGGCGATCGTGCCGAGGCAGTCACGGATGATTGCCTCTGTCGGGGCCATCTTCGCAAGGCACTCCGCCTCGTCTCGGCCCCGCGCGGCGATCCGCAGCGTGATCGTCGCCTCGTGTGCCGTGATCCCCACGAGCGGATCACGGCCGCGACGGACGAGATCGGGGAGCATCGCCTCCACCGCGCTTTCGCCGGCCCCAAAGCACTTGATCCGCCTTTGCACGATCGTGGCCCGGTCGGGAAGCATCGCCATCACCGCAGGCTCGACGGTCGCCTTCCACATCACCTTCATTTCTGCAGGCACGCCCGGCAGGGCGAACACGCGGCAGGCTCGTCCAGGACCGCCGGGGAGATCCACATCGATGCCCGGCGCCGTGCCCTCGGGGTTGGGGATGATGCGGCTGCCCCGCGGAAACATCGCCTGACGACGGTTCGACTCGGGCATCGGCATGCCACGCTTCGAAAACCTGGCCTCGACGGCGGCGAGGGCGTCGCCGGACAGATCGAGCGGAACCCCGGCCACCGCGGCGAGCACGTCGCGGGTGAGGTCGTCGGCGGTCGGCCCCAGCCCGCCGGTGACCACGACGATCGGCGCCCGGGCCGCCGCCAGCCGAAACGCCTCGATGCCCGCCTCCAGCGTGTCAGGAACCGTCGTGTGGAACGTCACCGGCACACCCAAGACCCCCAGCTCAGTGGCCATCCACCGGCTGTTGGTGTCGAGTCGCTGTCCCGACGTGAGTTCGTCACCAATCGCGATCACTTCGGCGTGCATAGGGAGGGCCGGCTTTCTGCGGGCGATACCGCCGCTCCCGTGGGGCGGCTATCCTGCTTCAGGATGCAGCGGACCGACCACGGTGCGGGGCGACAATCGCCCGGCTGGTCGGTACCGATGCTCCGACCACCATACCACCACCCTGCCATGCTGCGGATCGGACTTTTGGGCTGTGACGTGAGGCTCGCGGAAGTCGCTCTGGCGGCGTCCGGCCGGGGCGACCAGATCGTGGCCGCCCACGACGTCCCAGCGGAAACCGTCAAGGTGCTGGGCATCGTCACCGGGATCGCCTCCTGGGAGCCGCTTCTCGATGCGGCAACCTGCGACGTCGTGCTCGTCGGTGCCGACGGCTGGAGCGACGCCCGCGCGGAGGCGGTGCGGACACTCGTGCAGGCCGGCAGGCCGTTGGTGCTGTCCCAACCGCTCGAACTCTCGATGCTCTGGGCCTACGAACTCGACATGATCCGCCGTGACACGGGAAGTCGGCTCGTGCCCTGCCTCCCGGACCGCCTCCATCCCTTCGTCACCCGGCTTCGCGGACGACTCGAGGCATCGTTGGCCGGCGTCGATGCCGCCGCCGAGTCGCTCCACTTCGAACGCCGGATGACCGACCGCTCGAAGGCCGCCGTCCTGGCACAGCTCGCTCGCGATGCCGACCTCGTGCGAGCCGTGGCGGGCGACCCCGCTCGGCTCTCGACGCTTGGGGCCGCCGAGGCCGAGGCGGCCTGGCCGACGCTGGCGGTGGGATTCACGGGCGCCACACAGCTTCCCGTGCGCTGGCAGGTGGCACCAGCCGGCAGGCCCGGCCTCACGATCAGGCTGCAGTCGGCCGCGGACGGCGTCACCATCGAAGCGCCAGACGATCCCACGAGCGATTGGACGTGGAACGGCGAAGCACACGGCGGTGGCTTCGACCGCGGCGCGGCCACGCTGACGGCGCTCGACGCCGCGCTCGGCGTCGGCTCGCCGCGCGACACCGACGCGATTCCACCCGCCTCGTGGTCCGATGCCGCCCGCGCGATCGAACTGGCCGAGACGGTTCCTCGCAGCCTCGCCAGGGGGCGTTCGATCGATCTGCATCGCGAAGAGTTCAGCGACCTCGGCACCTTCAAGGGCACGATGGCCTCACTGGGCTGCGGCCTGATCATGGTCGCACTCTTCGTCGTCATCGTGGCCACGGTCGTCGCCGGCGTAGCGAGGGAGTTCGGCTGGGCCGCTGCCGGGGGCCTAGTCGATGCCTGGCCGGTCATCGTGCTGCTCGTGCTGGGGCTCTTCTTGGCTCTCCAGATCATCCCCTTCCTGCTGGGGGGCGGAACTAGCGACGCCGAGCCTCCCCGCCCTCCTTCGAAAACATGAACCCGTTTCCGCGGCCCGGCAGGTTTTCCCGGCCCGGCCCCTCGTGACGGCCTCCGAGAGCCCCGCTGGAAAGGTGTACGGGCTGAAAGACCAACGGTGGACGGCTGCCGTCCACCGGCCGATTTTCCCGCAAGGCGTGGTGATTGCCGGGTGGCCGGCGTCCATCGCCACTGGGTCGGGAGCGATTCGGCATGACGAGGTCGACGGTATGGTTCCCGCTTCTGGGCCTCCTCGTCGCAGGCCTGGTTCATGACGCCGCCCTCGCGGAGTCCCGCCGCACCGCCATCGTGATGGCCATCGAGTCGCAGCGCGACTCGGTCGTGAACATTCACGGACAGAAACTCGTCGGCGGCGACGATGGCACCGAAGGGGAGATGCGCCGCGTCAACGGGATGGGCACCGGCGTGGTGATCGACCCCCGCGGCTACGCCGTCACCAACTATCACGTCGTAGAAGGGGTGCGGCGGATTGAGGTCACTCTTGCGTCGGGCAAGACCACTGCAGCGACGCTCGTCTCGCACGACCCGCGCACCGACCTGGCCGTCATTAAGATCGCCAGCGAGGCCCACCTCCCGGTGGCCACGATCGGCACGTCGAGCGACCTGATGATCGGTGAGACGGTGCTGGCGCTTGGAAATGCCTACGGCTACGAGCACACCGTCACCCGTGGGATCGTGTCAGCCCTCCATCGCAACGTTGAGGTCAGCCGCTCCCAGCGGTACGAGGATCTCATTCAGACCGACGCGAGCATCAATCCTGGCAACTCCGGCGGACCGCTGCTCAACATCAACGGCGAGGTCATTGGGATCAACGTCGCGGTGCGGGCGGGTGCCCAGGGCATCGGCTTCGCGATTCCGATTGATCGCGTTCTCGACATTGTGTCGCGGCTGATGTCGGTCGAACGGATCGACCAGACGTGGCACGGGCTCGTGGTTCGGTGCGACGGTCGCCAGGGTGCGGTGGTTGAGGTGGTTCACCGGCGGAGTCCGGCTGAGAGCATCGGCATGAAGGCGGGCGACCGGATCACGCGGATCGGCGAGTTGACCGTAGCCTGCCAACTCGACGTCGAGCGTGCCCTGATCGGGCATAAAGCGGGCGAGAGCATCCCGGTCACCATCGTCCGCGCTGGAGGCGAGGAACAGATTGAGCTGTCGCTCGCTGAAGTCTCCCGCGACTCAGAGTCGCTCGACGACCGCTGCTGGGCCGAGATTGGGCTACGACTCCAGCCTGCGGCGGCGGCTAAGGTCCAGAAGCTCCAGGCCCGCTATCGCGGCGGCCTGGTCGTGACCGCCGTTCGGGAAGGCGGACCGGCAGCCGAGCAGGGCATTCAGGAGGGTGACATCCTCGTTGGTCTCCACGTCTGGGAGACGATTGCCCCCGACAACGTGTCGTACATCCTCGACAAGGCGATCGAGGAGCACCTCAACCCGATCAAGTTTTACGTGCTGCGGGGCCGCGAGACGCTGTTTGGCCACATCGTCTCCGACACGGTCCGCCGCTAAGAGACAGGCTCGTTTCCGGAGGAAACTTGCCTGTCCCCTTCCGCCTGGCGGTCGATCAACCACAATCGAGGCATGGAACTCGATTTCGTCGCCGCTCTGCTGGCCCGCATTCCCGCCGACCCGAGGCTGGAGGTTCCGCCGGGTGACGATGCGGCGGTGCTCCGGCCACCGGCCGAGCGGCGCTCGGTGGTGACGACCGACATGCTCATGGAGAGCGTCGATTTCGTCCTCGGCCCGGATTGCACGCCGCGGATGGTCGGCCACAAGGCGCTGGCTGTAAACCTCAGCGACCTCGCGGCCATGGCGGCACGCCCCGAGGTGGCCGTGGCCGCCGTTGCCCTGCCTCGTGCGCACGGCGACGCGATCGGCCGCGGCCTGATCGACGGGATTCTCGCGTTGGCCTTGGAGCACGGCGTGACGCTCGCCGGCGGCGACACCAATGCCTGGGACGGCCCGCTCGTGATCTCCATCACGGCGATCGGCAGTGTCGCTCCGGGGCGGGCATGGCGTCGCGACGGGGCACAGCCCGGCGATCTGCTCGTCGTCAGCGGGGCGTGCGGAGGCAGCCTGCTCGACCGGCATCTTGCCGTCACGCCGCGCGTTCGTGAGGCCCTCACGATCGCGAATCGCTTCGACGTTCACGCGGCGATCGATCTCAGCGACGGCCTGTCACTCGACCTTGCACGGATGATGCAGGCGAGCGGCTCCGGGGCGGTCCTCGATCTCCCCTCGATCCCGATCCATCCCGACGCTGTCCGCATGGCGGCTCTTCCCGGCGACGACCGCAGTCCGCTCGAACACGCGCTGTCGGACGGTGAAGACTTCGAACTCCTCCTGGCGGTGCCGCCCGACGACGCGCGGCGGCTCGCAGCAGAGGGGACGGAAATCACCGGCACTCCCTTCACGGTCATCGGCGAGGTGGTTGCCGGTGGTGGATTGTCGGCCCGCACCGCCGACGGCCGTACGACGTCGCTCACTCCGAGGGGCTACGAGCATGCCTTTGACCAATGACCAGCATCGAGGCGGCTCGCCCCGCGAGGTGACGGTGCACGTGCCCGACGAGTTGGCGCTCGCGCCGCTCGCCCGCTCGCTCGTGGCCACGCTCCCCCGCCCAGCCTTCGTGGCCCTGCACGGCGACCTCGGCGCCGGGAAGACCACGTTCGTGAAGGCGATCGCCTCGGCGGCAGGCATCGATCCGGCCATGGTCGTGAGCCCCACGTTCGGCCTGATCCACGAGCACCACGGGACCGATGTCACGATCCTCCACGCCGACATGTACCGGCTCATCGGCCCCGACGACCTCCACGAGATCGGCTGGCACGACGCCCTGGCCCGGGCCACGTGGGCGTTTGTCGAGTGGCCGGAGCGGATCGCCGACGCTCTGCCGACCGACCGGCTCGACGTGACGATCTCGATCGACTCGCCAACGGCCCGTTCAATCCGGCTCGCGAGTCACGGCTCGCGTCACCATGCCACGGTCGCGTCGCTCGGCGGCTGAGTTTCAGAGCACGAGCTTTCGCACCGCCTGAAACTGCGGGTGCGACGCGGTGCGGCACCATTCGAAGAGGATCGCCTCCGAGGTGGTTGGCACGACGCCGGCCGCCTCCAGCCGCCGCAGAGCGACGTCGCGATCGATTGCATGCCGCGACGAGATCGCGTCGATCGCCAGAAACACGGCATAGCCCTCGGCCAGAAGATCGAGCGCCGTCTGGGCGACGCACACGTGCGTCTCGAGCCCGCAGAGCACGAGTTGCCCGGCAGTCTCGGGAATCGCCTTCGCAAACCGTTCAGCTCCGCAGCAGCTGAACGAGAGCTTCTCGAGCGGTGGCGGCAGCACTTCGGCAAGCGGCGGCACGGTTGCCCCGAGCCCCTTGCGATACTGCTCCGTCAGCACCGCCGGCACGCCGAGCAGTCGCGCTGCCTCAGCGAGCCGTCGGCAGCGGTCCACAACGACGTCGCCGTCGGCCACTGCGGGCACGAGCCGCTCCTGCACGTCGATCACGCACAGCACCGATGAGGATAACGAGAGCCGCATCGCCGTCCCTCCGAACCGTCGCTGCCATTCCTTCAGCCCGCCGGGATCGACCGCACCTCGTCAGTCGGCGGTGGGGTCTTCGTGAGATCGGCGGACTTCCCTTCCGGTAACGCCCTCAGCCGTGAGATCTTCGTCGCCGCCGTGGGCTCGCCAGCCGCCTCGTGGCCGGGCGCGGCGCCAAAAAGGACCGTGCGGCCCTTGTCGTCGATGAGTTCCCACGCTCGCGGTGACTGCGATGCTCCGCCGGCCGGTCGGCAGCCGGTGAGCCCCAGCGATTTCCAATCCGGCCCCACGGCCGCCGCCACCGCCGACCCCTCCTCGACGAGCGGGTCGCCCCAGGGAAACCCCACGGCTCCCTGCGGGCCCGATGGCACGCCCGTGATCCGCGGGTACTCGGCGGCCGTTTCGGCGGTGAAGTCGTCACTCGGCAGCACCACGGCCTCCGCGTCGACGGCCAGCAGGCCGCCCGGAACGGCCACCATCGCCACCGGCTCGCGGCACCGCACCACGACGTCGGCCGCGGCAGGGTGCGTGGCGGTCACCGACACCACCTCCCGGACCCACGGATGCATGGCAAAGGCCCGGGCGAGCCGGCGGACCAGCTCCGGGTCGTCGAGCGGAATTCCTGCGTCGAGGCTGGCGTCGCGGAGCGCCTCCGACTTCAGGTCGGCACGCACCCACGGCGCGATGCCCTCGACGGTGATCGAATCGGGATGCAGCACCAGGTCGGCCGCGCCGCGAACACGATCGCCGAACCTTGACCAGCCGGCCCAGCCCAGGCCGACCGCGGCGATGGCAACGAGGATCGCCCCGAGGCCGGCACGGTGCTCGTCGAGAAATGCGGCGAGCCGGCCCGGGGAAGCCTGCTCCCCGGCGGTTTCACGACGGCGCGGTGACTGGTTCGCAACCCCGGGCGGCACGGCCTTACCAGACCTCGATCTGCGGCGTCAGTTCGACCCCGAGCTTCTCGCGGACTCGTGAGCGGACCGTTTCCACGAGCGTCCGTACGTCGTCGCTCGAGCAGTGCGGACCGGCCACCACATAGTTGGCATGCGGGGCGTAGACACTGGCGTCGCCGACCCGCAGGTCACGGGCGCCCGACTGGGCGATCAGCGACTCAGCCGTGGTGCCAAGCGGATCCTTGAACATCATCGCCACCGTCCTGGTGCCCCCAGGCTGCGTGGACCGCCCTACGATCCACTGCTTCTGCATTCGCTTGGTGAGGGCGGTTGGATCCTCCTCGTCGAGTTCGAGGCGGCAGCCGATGATCAGGCAGTCGTCGAGGTTGCTCCAGCGCGACTCAAACGCCAGTCGCGACCGATCGCGAACCTCCGTCGTGCCGTCCGCAAGCATCACGGTGACGTCCGCCACCCGTTCACCGATGTCGCCACCGTGACCGCCCGCATTGCCAACGAGCGCGCCCCCCACCGTGCCCGGCACATCGACGAGCGTCTCAAGACCACTGAGCCCGGCTTGCACGGCGGCGGAGACGACGTGAACGAGCTTCGCGCCGGCCCCGACCCTCACGGCCGGCCGCTGGACGTCGATGCAGGAGAACGCCGGCGCGGAGAGCCGTACGACCATGCCGTCGAAGCCGCCCGCCGGAACGAGCACGTTCGATCCGCCGCCAATCACCCGCAGTGGGATCCGTCGCTCGTGGCACCGCCCCACGACGCGGGCGAGGGCCTCGGTGTCGATCGGCTCGCAGAACCACGAGGCCGCGCCGCCGAGCCCAAGCCACGTGTGGTGGGCCAGCGGTTCCTGGGATGACACGGCGACGCCGAGATCGTCAAACGGAGACGCGGCATCGCCGGTGGCGGCGGATCGGGCTGGTTGGCTCATCGATGAAATCCCTCGGCGTCCGCGCGTTCGCGCTGACGGCCCGATTGTGCCTCAGGCTACGGCGGCCCGTCCATGCCGAACCGGGATCGCCCGCCCACACCGCCAGTGACGATCTCAGGCGGCCCGGCGACCGGCAAACGGGGGCTCAGCCGGATGGGCGAGTTGCAGCCAGCCATCCACGAGCATCGCCAGCGACGTCTGGCCACCCCCGGGTCCTCCGGGCTGATGGCCCCGTGGATGACCGCCGAGGACGACCACACAGTCGCCGCGGCCCTGCGAGGCGAGCAGGCGGTCGATGCGGGCATAGGCCGCAACGTCGTCTTGGGTCGGCTCGTCGGCCGCCACGGTTGCGGGCACGATCAGGCAGGCGTCGCACCAGCGACCCAGTCGGCCCGCGAACGACCTGCCGCCGAGGCGGCGGGCCACGGCGGCGTCCGCGATCACCGTCAGCCGTCCGCGCGTCAGACGACGCAGGCTGGTCAGCGATGCCGACACCGCGTGCATGCTCGATGGCGAGTCGATGAACACAGCGGCATCCTGCCCGCGGTCGATCCGCTCGAGTCGACCGGGCACCGAACCGGCGGCCTCGATGCCCCGCGCTGCATGCTCGAGGGTCACGCCGTAGCGGGAGCCAACCGCGGCGGCGAGCACCGCGTCACGAACAAACGGCACCGTCGGCGTCTCCACGGACACCGGCATCGTCTGTCCGCCCGATTCGAGCAGGAACGTGCGGCCAAAGAGGCTGCCGTCGAGCGGGCGGGCGTGGACGTCGCAGTCGGACCGCAAGCCGGCTTCGATCAGCGTCGTCTTCGGTGGCGCGGCCGCGAGCAATGGGCGTTGGGCCGCCGCGGGCAAGCCGGTCACCAGGCAGCCGTCGTCGACGAGGGTGGACATGATCCGCGTCAGGACTTTCCGGTAGGCCTGCGGCGTGGAGTGCCGGTCCAGATGGGCGGCCGCGCGATTGGTGAAGACGACCGTGTCGGTGGTCATCCCCGCCGTGGCCTGGGCGGCCAGCATCCGGCTCGATACTTCGACGATCGCGTGCGAGCAACCAGCCGCGGCCAATCCGGCAAGGGCATGGGCGAGTGCCGCCGGCGATGCGATCTCGACCGTCGTGGGCTCCACGTCGTCTGGCCCGAGGCAGCCGAAGTCTGAAAGCACGCCCACGCGATGGCCCGCCTCGGCGAGCACGGCGGCTGCCAGCCACGCGGTGGTCGTCTTGCCGCTGGTGCCGGCCACGGCGATCACCCGCATCTCCCGCGACGGATCGCCCGCGAGCGCGTTACAGAGGCGGGCATGAGTCCAATCGGCGTCGGGAACCAGGCAGAGCGGGACTCCCTCGGTCGAGATTATCCGCTCCGCCACCACCGCGACGGCCCCGCGGGCGATGGCCAGTGGAACCGCCTCATGGCCGTCGCCCTGGTCGGTCGCCCGTGCCACAAAGACGTCTCCCGGCCGGCAGCGGCCCGCGTCGTCCTGGCAGGACCTCACCACGATGTCGTCGCACCCGATGAAGCGGGCCCCCGAAACCAGCTTCGAGAG
>QWPO01000178.1 GCA_003669255.1 Planctomycetota bacterium
GCGGAGCCCGCGGTTGTTGGACGGCTCGGGTACGCCACGGTAGCCGCCGATCACATACGGAAACCTCCCCGGCGTGACGTGGTAGTGGTAGCCCCGCTCGGCATCCTCGTGGCCGTTGCAGACGTCGAGGGAGCGATCGCCCTCGAGGTCCTTCGCCATCACGCCGTCAGACTCATAGGGGCCGTGAATCGGGAAGCCGTCGAAGGCGAAGCCGATCACGGGCGAATGCCGGGTGCCATCGTCGGGGAACGGGCTTTTCACGCAGGTCGGATACTTGTGGTAGTGGTAGACGCCGGTCTGCTGCGGATGGCCGCAGCAGCTGTCGAGCCAGACCTCCGAGTAGCCCTCGACCGCGTTCATCCCGCCCTGCTCGAACGGGTTGAAGAACACGACACCGTTGAGCGCCACGCCGATCGGACCCATCGGCAGCCGCGTGATCTCAGCAGCCTTGCGAGGCTCGAGCGGCAGTCGGAACGTGAACTCCTGCACGCTGATCGTGTTGGGGTTGCCGCTGTTGGGGAACGTGGCCGTGGGATGGTTGGGCCAGCCCTGGCTCTCGATCACGAGGAACCCCGGCTCGTGGCGGAGCCGGACCTCGTCGGTGCCGTCCTTATTCGAGTCGCTCTGGTGGTAGGAGAAGAGGTCGGACGAGCCATCGCCGTCGCGGAAGAGATACCGGGGTTTTTCGTGCCCGGGCTCGAGCGACCAGCGGCCGCCCACGGGCTCGGCGGCGTGGACGGATGGCGCGAGCAGGGCCGCGATGGTGAGGATGATGGCAAGGTGTGGCATCGAGAAGGCTCCTGGACATGTTGAACGGTTCATGCGTCCAAATGTCGCGTGGGCTCGGGCCTCCCAAGTAGCACAGGTTTTCAACCTGTGCCTGAACTGGAAGCCCTGCGGGCTTTGGCACAGGTTGAAGACCTGTGCTACCGAAGCAGGCGCCGCGGTCGGAGTAGGTGCAGGTTGTTAACCTGCACCGAAACGGTTTCGGCACAGGTTACCAACCTGTGCTACGGGGAGAGGGTAAGCCAAGAGGGCGTTTCTCGCGCAAGCTAGTTCGCAGCCGCGTTCGACCACGTGCTGAAGAGATCGCCACGCTTGATTCGCGCGGCGTCTTCCCGCATCACGTCGGGCGTACGGCGGGTCATCCGGACCGTCTTGCGGTTGTGCCGCCAGGTGCGGGTGTGCGCCTGAGCCACGGGACCACTGCCCGGAGGCGCCGTGACGATTGTCGGCGGTCCCGCGGCGACGACGGGCATGGCAAGGGCCACGGCAAGCAGCGTGAGGCGGTGGATCATTTGCCGCTCGTATCGGCCGGAATTGGTTCGAGCGTGAGCGGATCCCGCAGCGGCAGGTGCTTCACCTCGCCGCCAAAAAACTCCTTCATCGTCGCCCGGCCCTGGAGATCGCCCTTCGCGATCTCGTCCCAGTCGCCGACTACGAGGATCGCCATGGTCGCGGGATCGAGGTGCTTTTTCGCCACTCGCTGGAGATCCTCGCGGGTCACGGCGGCGACCTTCTGGCGAAAGGTCTTCCAGTAGTCGGCCGGCCGCTTCGTCCACTCGTCGTTGACGAACACTCGGAGCATCTGCGGCTTACTCTCGAACTGCCGCGGGAAGGTCTCGATCACGCTCTTCTTCGCGGTGTCGAGTTCGTCTTCGGTGACCAGTTCGTCGCGGACGCCCTTGATCTCGTCGAGCACGATCTTCGTGGCCAGAGCCACCGTGGCATTCTTACTCTCGAAGCCGGCCTTGAAGTCGCCAGGATAATCGACCTTCGGCTGCAGCATCGAGCGGACCGAGTAGGCGAGCCCCTCGTTGCTCCGCACCTTCTGCATCAGGCGGCTGGTGAATCCGCCAGCCCCGAGGATCTCATTGAGCAGCACCAGCGGGATCGCGTCGGGATCGTCGCGGGTGATCGCCCGGCTGCCGATGAGCACCTTGCCCTGCGGGATCTCCTTCGGCACGTGATAGAGGCCGGGAGCGAGCTTCGCTGTCGGTGGCGTCGGGGGCGGAGCCAGTTCGCCCCGTTCCCAGCCGTTGAACGCCTTGGAGAGCTTGGCGAGCATCTCCGGCTCGTCGAAGTCGCCCGACACCGCCACGATCGCGTTGCCCGGGTGGATGATCCGCTTGTGCATCGCGGCAAGTCGGCCACGGTCGATGGCGGCAACGGTGGTGGCCGTCGGCTCGGCCCCCTCGAAGTGCTCGGGGCCGTAGATCAGCCGCTTCCACTCGCGGCCGATGATCGACGCGGCATCGTCGTTCCGCTGCTTGAGACCCTCCAGGACGCGGGCCTTGCCCGTGGCCAGCCGATCTTCATCGAAGCCCGGCGTCCGTAGCATCTCCACGAACAGGGCGAGGCTCTCGTCGAGGTTGCTCTTCAGGCAGTTCATCGTGGCCACGGTGAAGGTCTCGTTGGCCGAGACACCCACCTCGGTGGCCAGAAAATCGAGGGCCTCGTCGAACTCGGTGGGCTTCTGCTTCGCCGTGCCACCCTCCCGGATCATCCGCGCGGTCATCGAGGCGAGGCCGGGCGAGTCGGCCGGATCGAGCGACGAGCCGCCGCGGAACGTGACCGACACCGTGACCAGCGGCAGTTCGCGCGAAGGCGCGAGGTAGGCGACGGTGCCATCGGGCAGCGTGCGGCGGAAGGTCTTGGCGTCGGGCGGTTCGAACGCGAGCGGCTCGAAGGTGATCTCCTCCGGACGCTTCGGGAGCGCCGGCTTCGCCGAGGATGTGGCCGTGGGATGTGTGGCCGATGGGGCCGCGGTGGCCGGCGCCGGCACAAGGATGGCGACGAGCAGGGCGACGGCTACGGATAGACGAATGATCATGGATGGTCCGTGAGGGGTGGTTGCTGGTGAAGCCGGCAGCGGTCGTGGGTTACTCCGCCTTGCGGCGGTAGGTGGCGACGCTGCGGTTGGTGTCTTTGAAATACTTGTTCGCCACGCGGCGGATGTCGGCGGCGGTGACGGCCTCGTATTTCGCGGGGCCCTTGTTGATCTCATGCCAGTCGAGCACCGCCTCAGAGAAGGCGAGCTGCACGAACAGCGACATGTTGTTCTCGAGCTTCCGATAGTTCTGGGCGGCCACGCGGTTCTTTACCTTGCGGAGCTCGCGTTCGGGGAGGTCCTCGGCCTGGAGCTTCGCCAGCTCCTCATACCACGCCGCCTCGAGCTGCTCGGGCGTGGCCTCGCCGCGGGCCTGGGCCGACAAGGCAAACAGGCCGGCGTACTTCCGCGTGTCGCTCATGGCCTGGGCACCGGCCGCGATGCCCCGCCCCTCCACGAGCCCCTTGTAGAGCCGGCCGGTGCGGTCGTTGAGGATCTCGGCGAGCATGTCGAGCGGGTAGGAATCAACATGGCCGGCGGGCACCGTGTGGTAGCGGACCTCGACCGACGGCGGCACGTCGCCCACCGCGTTCATCCGCTGCTCCGCGAGCTGCTCGACCTCGAGCGTGACGACCGGCGGTGGCGAGGTCTTGCCCGGCTCGAGCCGCGAAAAATAGTTGGTGATCAGCCGCTTCGCCCGCACGGGATCGAAGTCGCCCACGAGGATGCCGACGAGGTTGCCGGGGCGGTAGTAGATGTTCCAGTAGTCCTGCGCCTGATCGAAGGTGTAGCTGTTGAGGTCGCTCGGCCAGCCGATCACGGGCCACGAGTAGCCGCTCGACGCCCAGAACATCGAGTCGAACTGCTCCTCGAACTTGCCCGTGGGCGTGCTGTCGGTCCGCAGCCGCCGCTCCTCGTGGACGACGTCGCGCTCCGAGTAGAACTCGCGGAACACGCTGTCGCTGAGCCGGTCGCTCTCCATCCAGGCCCAGAGCTCGAGCTTGTTGGACGGCACCGTGATGAAATAGCAGGTGAGGTCGTAGGTGGTGAAGGCGTTCATGCCGCTGCCGCCGGCCTTCGTGTAGACCTGGTCGAACTCATCCTTGACGATCGTGCCGGCCTGCGGCCCTCCCTCGCCGCGGCCTTGCTGGGCCTTGATGAGCGCGTCGAGCCGGGCCCGGAGCACGCGCAGTTCCTGCGTGTCGTTGGCCGGGTTCCACGGGTCGTCGATCTCCCCCTTGAAGAAGCGGTCGTACTGCCGCGTCCAGACGAGTCGGTTGATCTCGTCGCGGACCGCCTTCTGCTCGCCGCGATACTTCTCGTCGCGGCCGGGCTCGCGGGTGCCGATCGTGTCGGTGCCCTTGAACATCATGTGTTCGAAGAAGTGGCTGATGCCGGTGATCCCCGGCCGCTCGTTCACGCTGCCCACGCGGGCGATCCAGCCGGCGCTGACGACGTTGGGCTGGTCGTTGCGGGGCACGAGCAGAAACTGCATGCCGTTGGGAAGCGTGAACTCCTCGACCTCCACCTTCTGGGCGCGGGCGGAGGCGGCAAGCGATAGAAACAGGGCGACTACAGACGCGAAGCGGAGCATGCGGGGATTCCTGGGGTGTCGCCGCGGTTATACCCCAGCCCGGCGCTCGGAGGCGACCCGGAAAAGGCTCAGTGACTGGCCGCCCCAAACCACCACTGCACGAGTGTGAGAACGATCTCGAACACGATCAGCCCCACGATCGCCCACTCGACCCGCAGGGCGCGGCGGTTCTGCATGAGTTCCAGCGCCGTCTCCGCGGTCTTCGCGATCAGGCCCAGCTTGCCGTGGAGCACCGCCGACCGTTCGCGGATCTCGAAGTCGTCGCGGATGCGCGCCCAGAGCCGCTCGAGCTCGGGGTGATCCCAGAGAAGTTCGGGTGAGTCTTCGATGCGGGCTCCGGCCACGACGCGATGTTCGGCGAGCAGCGCCCCGCCGAGGTGCTGGAGGAGTTCGCGGGCTGCGTGGCCGCCGCGGCCCCAGTGGTCGAGGTTGGTGGCGAACGGCTCGATCCGCTCGAACTGGCTCTCGATCGCCCGCTCGTGGTGCGCCAGCGACACGCTCTTGGCCAGCACGTCGGCCACGAGTTGCAGCTTCTCCCGACTGACGTCGTTGAGAACGAGCGTGTTGCCCTCAATCGTCTCCTTGCTGGTGGGCTCGATGCGGATGTCGAGCACTTCCGTCTCCTGGTCGGCCGAGGGGGACGGCTGGCGGATGTGAGGGGTGAGTTGGCGGACGTACTCGTTGATCGCCGCGGGCGAGACGTCGAAGAACACGATCGCGCCGTAACGAAAGATCACGGCCACGCCGTCGCCCGACGGGCGGTGGCCGGCGATCGTGGCGCCGAGCGACGAGCCGATCAGCTCCACCACGAGCGGGGCATTGCCAGTGCGGTCGGTCGAACCAAGCGCGGCCACATCGATGCCGGTACCCACCAGCAGGGCTCGCGACTGGAACCCGAGCCGCCCGGCGGCCAGCGGGCCCGCGGCGACGGCGGTGGAGGTCTCGTCGGCCATGAAGTGGTGCTCCGGCGCGAGTGATGGCTATGGGCAAGTGTCCGGCGTCGCATTCGCGGCGGTCGCGAAGCCCACGACGCTGACGGGACTTTCAATACCCTCAAGCCTAACAATCGGATGGCAGGGTAGTTGATGTCTCCCGCGAGATTGCCACCATGATTCCCTCAGGACGCGTCGATCCCGTCATTCTCGGACACCTTCTCGGCCAGCACCGCGACCTGCACGCCCGGCTGCTCGCCCTGCGGGCCGACTTCGCCCCCGACCACGACGCCGGCCACGCCCCAGTGAAGGCCATCCGCGACCGACTGCTGGAGTTGCGCGACCACCTCCGCGAACACTTCGTGCAGGAGGAGCAGGGTGGCTTCCTCGAGGAATCGATCGCGAGGATGCCTCGGCTCTCGGTAGCCGCCCGCGAGGTGGTGGCGGAGCACCCGCGGCTCCTTGCCGAACTCGACACCTTGGTCGACAAACTGCCGACGCAGGACGTTCGAGACGATTCGTGGGACGAGGCTGCCCACGGCTTCGCCGCCTTCACCGAGCATCTGCTCGCTCATGAAAGGAACGAGAATGCGGTCGTCCAGCAGGGCTACAACGAGGATTTTGGCTACGGCGACTGACCCAGGCTGCTGGGTCGCGGCGGCCGCCGTCGTGGCCGTGGCGGCTGGCTTCGCTGCCTCACGGCTGACCGCCGCCGATTCCGCGGTGCAGACCGACCAAGTGGCCGGCTTCATGCGGGCGAAACTCGGCCACTCGCAGAACGTCCTCGAGGGCCTGGCGGTCGAGGACTTCGACCTCATCGACAAGGGGGCACAGCAGCTCTCGCTCGCCAGCGAGGACGCCAGTTGGCAGGTGCTGCAGACCGAGGACTACGCGCGGCAGAGCGCCGACTTCCGCCGCTCGTGCGACAGCCTGCGGAAAGCGGCCAAGGCAAAGAACCTCGACGGTGCCGCCCTGGCCTGGATGGAGGTGACGATGAAGTGCGTCCAGTGCCACAAGTATGTCCGCGACGAGCGGCCGCCGAGCAACTAGGCCGCTCCCGTAGCACAGGTTGGCAACCTGTGACTGTCCATAGCCGGCGGCTCGGGGCTACCCACGCCCTCTCACCGGACGTTCGTCTCGGCCCTCCAGGCCTCGACTCACTGCATGTCCGCTGCGCTTCGCCATCGTGGCTGCGCTTGCTCCCATAGCCCGGCTCGAGGGCATGGGTAGCCCCTCGCTGTCCCCCCCGTAGCACAGGTTTTCAACCTGTGTGCCTTCCAGGTTCGCATGGAACTCGGCAGCTGCAAAAGCCGACCGGCCGTAAGGCCGCGGGCGCCCGACGCTGGACGCGGCATCTGGTGGTGGTTCGTCCCACGCCTCACGGCGTTGGGCTTGTACGGCGGCTGCAAAAGCCGACCGGCCGTAAGGCCGCTCGGGGGACCTTCACCCGAAGATGACCGTCCGCTTCCCGTGGAGAAACACCCGCTCCTCCAGCACGAGCCGCACGGCCCTTGCGAGCACGAGTTTCTCGACGTCGCTGCCCGCCTGCGCCATCCGCTCGGGCGTGAAGGTGTGGTCGACGGGTGTCACGTCTTGGGCGATGATCGGGCCCGCATCGAGTTCCTCGGTGACGAAGTGCGCCGTGGCCCCGATCAGCTTCACACCGCGGGTGAATGCCTGGCGGTAGGGGCTCGCGCCCGCGAACGCCGGTAGAAACGAGTGGTGGATGTTCACGATTCGGTCGGGATAGCGGGCGATCGCGGCCGCTGAGAGCACCCGCATGTAGCGGGCGAGCACCACGTAGTCGGGCGCATGGTCGTCGATGGCCTCGAGCATCGCCCGCTCGTGATCCTCGCGCGACCGGCCCTCGTGCGGCACGTGGTGGAAGGGCACGCCGAACCGCTCGACGAGGCTGCGAAGGTCGTCGTGGTTGGCCACGACGCCGACGATCCTGCCCGGCAGTTCGCCCACCGCGTCGAGGAGGAGGAGCTCGCCGAGGCAGTGGGGCTCGCGGGTGGCGCAGACCACGATCGGCCGCCGCTCTTCGCGGGTGACACGGACTCGCGCCGCCGCCGGCAGCACCGCCGCGAGCGCAGCCTTGAGGGCGTCGGCCGGTACCGGCTCGGCTGCGGGAACGACCTCGGCCCGGAAGAAGAAGTGCCGCGTTGACGTGTCGACGAACTCGTGGTTGCTCTCGATGTTGAGCCGCCTGGCCTGGAGCACGCCAGTGATCCGGTGGATCAGGCCGACGTCGTCGGGGCAGTCAACGAGTACGATCTCGCGGGCGTGGGGTGCGTTCATCCCCAGGCTCCGCGTTCGGCCTGCGGTCGGCCAAACGAGGTGGCCGGCACCCAGGCCAGGACCACCTCGTCGACGGCGATGTCGGTCTTCCGGGCGGGCACGTCGATCTCCTCCAGCGCGACTGAGTCGGGGCTGGCTTCGAGTCGGATGCGATCGAGTTCCAGCTCGACATCCTCTTCGAGCTGCTGCCGCCGCTCCTCGAGCGTGGTCAGGCTCTCCTCAGCGTGGGCCACGTCGGCCTGCTGCCGCGTGGCCCGGCTGGCCGACCGCATCGACGTGGCGGCCCGGCCGATCGTGGTGGCGCTGATCTTCTTGCGGCCGAAGAGGGCGCCGATCACCGCTGTGCCGATCGAGACGTAGGTCTGCATCGACTGGTTTTGCGCCTCGGCCTTCTCCTTCTCCACCTTCTGGCGGGCTCGGTCGATCCGGTCGGCGAGCGTGGCGAGCTTGGTGGCGTGCTTGTCGCGGATCTTGTCGATCTGCCCGTCGCGCCACTCCTTCACCCGCTGAGCGATCCGCACGCGGAAGTCGCCTTCGCTCTCGCCCGGCCGCGAGACGGCGTTGATCGCCGGAGCCGACCAGCAGGTGAGCTTCGAGGTGCGGCCCAGGTGGCCCTTGAACGATGTGGCGAGCGTCGCGTAGCTGCGTGGGTTGGTAAGAGACGAGGGCAGCGTCGCGAACGAACCGGTGCGGGGTGCGGGCTCAAGCGGCGGCGACTCGGCGAACTGCTCGGCGGATTCCCAGGCCGACTCGCCCAGCGAATCGCCGGCTGGGGCGAGGCAGACGACTTCGCGATCGACCTCAATCCCGGCGGTCGGCTTGGCGTAGCGGACGCGTGCCCGGCCAATGATCGCCGGCTCATAGCGGACCGACGCCTCCAGCGGCACGGCCTCCTTCGGAGCCAGGAACACTTCGCGAATACCCGGCGGGAGAATCGGCCGCGGGCCGCCGTCATGCCACGAGGCCGCCGCGGAAGATGGCATCGTGGCAGGCGTGGCAGCGGCCGCGTTGGAGGCCGGTGCCGGACTGGCCGCAGTGAGCCGCTTGATCTCGTCGCGGAGGAGCGGGCCACGGAGATAGGCCATCGTCCAGCGGGTTTGAAAGAGCGTCTCCTCGTCGCCGTGCACGCTGTGCATCAGGAACCGCCGCTGTTCGAGCCCCGAGAGCATTCGGTCGAGCCGGCCGCGGTCGAACGAACCGCCCGAGGCCTGCGCAGCTCCTTCGAGTCCGTCGAGGACGCGGGCCTTGTCGCGGGCGGTCTGCAGCCGGCCGAGGAACCAGAGGCCCGCGTTGGAGAGGCCCTTGTAGTCGAGATCGACGGGGTTTTGCGTGGCCAGCACCACGCCGAGGCCGTACGCGCGGGCCTGCTTCATGAGCGTGAGGATCGGCGTCTTGCTCGGCGGGTTGGCGGTGGGCGGCAGGTAGCCGAATACCTCGTCCATCAGGAACAGGGCCCGCAGCGACGACGTGCCCCCCTGCGATCGCATCCACGAGACCGCGGCGCCGGCCAGCAGCGTGACGAACGCCATCCGCTGGGCGTCGGCGAGGTGGGCGATCGAGACGACCGCCACGCGGGGTTTTCCTTCGGGCGTCCACAGAAGTCGGCTCAGGTCGAGCGGTTCGCCATCGACCCAGGCGTCGAATCCCGGTGCTGCGGCCACCGTGTTGAGCCGGCTGGCGAGGGCGAACCGGTCGCCGGCGGGGAAGAAGTTTTCCAGGTCGAGGAACCCGACTCGCTCGATGGGCGGGGCCGGCACGGCCCGCACGAGCGTGCCGAAATCAACTTTCTGGCCGCTCTTCCACAGGGCGTCGAGGATCGTGGAGAGGAGCACGTGCTCGCGGCTTCGGCCCGGCTCGCCGTCGATGCCGACCAGCGCGAGGATCGCCGAGACGAGTGACTCGATTCGCTCGCGACGGGCTTCGGGGTCGTCGAGGATCGCGGCGGGGGGCGCATCGAGGCTGCCGAGCATCGCCAGCGGTCGGCCAGTTCGGCTCCCGGGCGTGTAGACCGCCATCTCGGCCGCCTCGTGGAGCCGCCGGATCCGCTCACCCGACTGGCCGCTCGCCGCGAGGCCATCGGTCCACTTCTTCGCCGTGCGGTCGGCGAGTTCCTCGAGCGAAATGCCCTCGCGCTTCGCGGCCTCAGGCTCGAGCCACGGCAGGAAGTCGGTCGGGGCAAGGTTGGGAAACGAGAGCAGCACGTTGGCGAGGTCGCCCTTGGGATCGATGACCAGCGTGGGGATGCCGTCGATCGCCGCCTCCTCGATGAGGCCGATGAGCAGGCCCGTCTTGCCGCTGCCAGTCATGCCGACGCAGACGGCGTGCGTGGTAAACCGCTTGGCATCCACGAGCACGGGTTCGCCCGTGGGCGTCCCCCGGTCGGCATCGATCTTCTGACCGAGGTAGAAGACACCGAGCCCCTCGATGGCGGCGGGGAGCGGATCCTGCGGCTTACTCCGCGAACGCGACTGCTTTTTTTCGGTGGCCATCGGCGTGGTCTCCACGGCCTGCGGGTCCGGGGCTGAATCCCACGATTCAACGTCGGCCCGGGAAATCCTGCAACCGGCCGGCAGCCAGGCGGCTCGCGCCGCTCGGCTTTTCTGAGAGCCCCAACGCCGTGAGGCGTGGGGTGCGGCCAGGACCGATGCGGGGTCTTTTCGACCGCGCCCGAGGCCTTACGGCCTTCGGCTTCTACGGACGGTCACCCCCTGCCTGTAAAAGCCCAACGCCGTAAGGCGTGGGGCGAGGCCAGGACGGGCGTGGCATGCCCTCACGGTCGGCTGTGATAGCATTCCTCACGGATCCGGAAAACGCGAGGAAACCGTCGCCGTGGCCGCCTCGAAAGCCCCGCCCCCCAGGGGCGTCACCGTTCTTCTCGTCGACGACCAGCCAATCATCGGCGAGGCCGTGCGGCGGATGCTCTCGGGCGAGGAGGGGATCGCGTTCCACTACTGCAAGGATGCCCAGGCCGCGCTCGCCAAGGCGGCGGAGGTGCAGCCCACCGTCATCCTGCAGGATCTCGTGATGCCCGAGATCGACGGCCTGACGCTCGTGCGGCACTTCCGGGCCGACGAGCGGTTTCGAGAGGTGCCGATCATCGTGCTTTCCACCAAGGAGGAGCCGGCCGTCAAAGCCGAGGCCTTCGCCATCGGGGCCAACGACTACATCGTGAAACTGCCCGACCGGCTCGAACTCATTGCTCGCGTTCGCTACCACTCGCGGGGCTACGTGGCGCTGCTGGAGCGAAACGAGGCCTTTACGGCACTGGAGGCCAGCCGGCAGGTGCTGGCCAACGACCTGGCGACCGCCGCCGACTACGTGCGGTCGCTTCTGCCCCCGCCGCAGGAGCGTGGCGGCGTGCGGGCCGACTGGCGGTTCATCCCTTCGGCCGACTTGGGGGGCGATGCCTTCGGCTACCACGACCTCGATGCCAACCACTTCGCCGTCTACCTTCTCGACGTCTGCGGCCACGGGGTGGGTGCGGCGCTTCTGTCGGTTTCGGCGCTCAATGCGATCCGCAGCGAAGCCCTGCCGCACACCGACTTCCACGACCCCGGGGCGGTGCTCGCGGCTCTCAATAAGGCCTTTCCGATGGAACGGCAGAACGACATGTTCTTCACGATCTGGTATGGGGTGTTTCACCGCGGCACCCGGATGCTTCGCTGGGCCGGCGGCGGGCATCCCCCGGCCTTGTTGGTCGCCGCCGGGGCCTCGGCTCCCCAGCGGCTCGATTCCGACGGTCCGCTCATCGGCGCGGTCGATGGGCTCGAGTTTGGCTCGAACGAGACAGAAATACCCCCAGGAGGGAGGGTTTTCGTCTACAGTGACGGGGCCTTTGAGATCAGCCGGCCTGATGGATCGATGTGGCCATTCGAGGAGTTTGTGACCGCCCTGACCAACCCGTCCGAGGGGTCTGAGAGCCCGATCGATGCCCTGGTGAGCCGGGTGCGATCCGTCGCCCAGCGGGACGATTTCCACGACGATTTCTCGATGGTGGAGCTGGTCTTCGCCTGAACCGTGACTCCCAGCGTGGCAAGGCCCGGTGGAGGGTCGCCAAAACCGAAAATGCGGGTGTTGGCCGGGGAAAACGGCCATCTTGCAGGGGAAGATCGAATCCGTACACTTCAAGGTTTCGCGGTTCCGACCGGCCGCTAGCGTAGCTCAATTGGCAGAGCAGCTGATTTGTAATCAGCAGGTTGCGGGTTCAACTCCCGCCGCTAGCTCACCATGACGGCCGTCGCGCGGCACAGCCGGTCGAGGGCATCGTGCGGGCGACTCGCCTCAGCCGGTGCGCGAGCCGCGGTTGGGCCTCGCGGCCCGGCACGAAATCGATTAGCAAGCGAAGTACGAGCGTCCACCGATACCGAAGCGATACCGAAGACACGACCGTCACCACCAGCACACGCACCGGAAAGATCCGGAGGAGTTCAGAGTCCACCAGAGAGGGGAGTTTCCCGAGCGGTCAAAGGGGTCAGACTGTA
>QWPO01000094.1 GCA_003669255.1 Planctomycetota bacterium
CGCGAGGATCACGCGGCCGGCCGGATAGATGGCGTTGCTGCCGTGTTCGGGGAAGGCGCTCGTCAGCAGATCGCAGGCGAGCGCCTCGAGCGCGAGGATCACGCGGCCGGCCGGATAGATGGCGTTGCTGCCGTGTTCGGGGAAGGCGCTGTGGCAAGCACGTCCATGCACCCGGATCCGCCAGCGGATGGCCCCCTTGTGCTGCATCACGAGGTCGAGCCCCGTCGGTTCAGCGACGACGGCCAGGGCCGGGCGGCGGCCAACGACCTTGCGGGCTGCAGCATCGGTCACTGGGGCGTCGGTAGCGGCCGGTTCCCAGAGCCGGGCGAGCGCCTTGGCCCCCGAAAAGCCGAACTCCTCATTGACCGTGGCGGAGAACACAACCGTCGCGGCGCGTTCGCCACGATGTGTCAGCAACCGCTCAACCGCCGCAATCATCGCCGCCATGCCCCCCTTCACGTCACACGTGCCGCGGCCATACATCCGCCCTTCCCGGACGACCGGCATGAACGGCTCGATTGTCATGTTCTCCACAGGCACCGTGTCCTGATGGGCATCCCAGAGGATGACCGGGGCCCGCGGCACCGTGGCATCGAGTCGGGCGACCACGTTGTCGCGGCCTGGCGACACCGGCTGCCGGGCCCACGGCAGGCCGAGCGCCGTGAACCGCTGCACGAGAAAGTCCGTGACGCGACCCTCGAGATACTCGGGGCCAGACACGTCGCGGCCCATCGGATTGACGCTCGGCCGCCGGACCAGGTCGGCGAGCAGGGGAACGTGGCCCATCATGCCGAAAACCCTACCAGACGATCCACCCGCGTGCTTTCCCTGAGCGACCTGTCCATGGTAAAATCACGGGCTCGATCCGCCCCATGTGCTCGTGGCACGCGGGCATCGACGTTTTCCTTCACCCGCCCGGTGTTGCATGCCACCGTTTCTGGAATCCCACTCGCCCCGCAAGGTCATCAGCCTGCTGCACGCGTTTTTCGCCCTCGCCATCGCCGCCGTGATGCCAGCGACGGGCCGCGCCGACGTCGCCGCCGACACCAAGGCGATCCAGGATGCCGGGCAGGCCTACAAGGCCGCCCTCGAGCGGGGCGACGGCAAGGCACTCGCCGCGCTCTGGACGCCAGATGGCGACATCGTTGACGCGGTGGGCAACGTCATGAAGGGCCGCGACACCGTGTCGGTGCTCGAACCGGCCGCCGAGGGCGACGCAAAGCCGGGCCAACCGGAGATCGCCGTCCGCGAGACGAAGCTCAGGTTCATCGACGCCGACGTCGCCCTCGAGGACGGCACCGTCGAGGTCGTGCCGCCGGGCCACACCGCACCGCTGCATGGCCGCTTCTCGGCAACCTGGGTCCGCCATGAAGGCAGCTGGAAGCTGGCCGCGCTTCGTGAGGCGCGGGGCGACGAAGCCTCGGGCGACGAAACGCTCGCATTGCTCGATTGGATGGTGGGCGATTGGACGTTGGTCGATGATGCGACCACCGGCAAGCCGGTCTCATCCAAGCCAAAGATCGAAGTCAGCACCCGCTGGAATCCGCAGCGGACGTTCCTCATCCGCGACATGAAGATCACGCCCCCCGGCGCGGCGGCTGACGCCGCGATTCAGGTCACCCAGCGAATCGGCTGGGATCCGCTCTCCAAGAGCATCCGCTCGTGGGTGTTCAGTTCAGACGGCGGCCACGGCGAAGCGGTATGGAGCCGAGACGATGGCTCGTGGGTCGCGAGGACTACAGCCGTGCTTCCTGACGGCTCGCAGACATCGTCGCTCAACATCTATTCGTATGACGGCAAGGACAAGTGCGTGTGGCGGTCGCTGCCGACCCATGTGGGTGGCGAGCACATGCCACAGGTCAAGATAACGCTCGTCCGTAAGCCTGGCACCGGAGTCACCGAGGGGGCTCGCTAGAGCCTGAATGCATCATGCAATCGATCATCACCTTCCCTGCCCGACGCAGTTCGCTGCTCACGATCGCCGCCGCGGTGATCGTCACGGCCGTGCTCCCGGTTCGTTCCTTCTGCCAGCAGCCAGCCGCCCCGGCCAAGGCGGCTGCCGCTCCGACCAAGGCGGCCGACGACGATGGCGGCGATCTGGCCCGCAAGGCTGAGATCATGAACAGCCAGCGGTGGCGGCGGGCGATCTTCGAACTGGGCGAGTGGCTCTCCTCCCAGCAGATCTACTCGCCACAGGAAGTGCACAACATCAAGACCGACTTCAACAAGCGGGTCGCGGGGATGTCGTCGTATGAGCTCGAGTATCTGCTTGAAGACCTCGACTCCAAGTTCAAGCTCCTGGAGACCCCGGAGGCCAAGGATGCACGGCAGTGGGTCGGCCAATATCTCTCCGTGATGTCCGACAGCAAGCGGTCTGAGGTGCTCAAGGACGTACCGAATGTCGTGACGATGTCGAGCGCCCAACTGCAGCAGGAAATCGACAAGATCGAGCAGAAGAAGGCCGACCTCCAGCAGCGTCAGGCGGCGTTCGACTCGAGCCGGCAGCAGCTCGTCGATCGGGCTCAGGCCGCTCGGCAGGCGACCGCGGCAGCATCGAACTCGGCCGCGGCCTCGGCCCAGTCGGGCGCCTCCTTCTCTCCCTACCGTGGTGGCAACCAGGGAGGCGGCAAGCCACCGTTCTCCGACGCGAAGGGCTCCGGCATGAGCGTCGGCGTCGGGCCGTGGGGCGCCTACATGAACATGAACGTCGGCAGCTTCTGAGCCTCCAAGAAGCCTGTGCCCCCTCACCACAGCCCACCCGACGCGGCGAGCCGTGGCGACATGGGCGACCTGGGCACTTAGGGCAACTGATCGTGGCGGCGATGCCTTGCTGCTGTACAGTTGGCCTGTCGGTGCCAGTCGCGGGCTGCTATTCCCCCGGGCATGTCGTTCCAGCATCAGGCTTCCGTCGCGGCCCCGCCACCGATCCCACCGTTGCCTGACGGCCTCGAAAGGCCGCGGTTTTCGGTGATGGTCCCGGCGTTCGAGCCCGACGCCAGACTCCGTGACTCTTTGGAATCGGTGCTGAGTCAGGCACTGCCCGCGACGGAGATGCAGATCGCGGTCGTCGACGACGCCTCGACTCCGGGGACCGTCGAGCGGCTCGTTCGATCCATCGATCCTTCGGGACGCATCGACGTGGTCTCGCATGGCCATCGCCTTGGCCTCGCCGGCAACTGGAATCGGGCGATCGCTTTGGCCCGCGGCCACCTCGTGCACCTGCTCCATCAGGATGATGCCGTTCGACCGGGCTTCTATGCCGCGATCGACCGCGGCTTCCGCCACGCCGACGACATCGGCATGGCCTTTTGTCGCAGTCGCATCGTGGATGATCGCGACCGACTCATGAAGACGACGTCGCGACAGAAGTGGTTCGCCGGCGTACTGGCCAACTGGCTTCCCACAATCGCCGAACGACAACGGATCCAGACTCCCGCGGCCGTGGTGGCTCGCACCACCTATGAGTCGCTCGGTGGCTACCGTAACGACCTCTGTCACGCCCTCGACTGGGAGATGTGGGTGCGGATCGCTGCGCGATATCGTGTCTGGTACGAACCCAGGTCGCTCGCGATCTACCGTCGCCACATGGCCAACGAAACCAGCCGCTTGTTCGCATCAGGGGCCGTCTGGCCCGACATGGCCCGCGCCCTGCGGATCAACGCCCACTGCCTGCCAGACTCGATCCGCGAGGCCACGCTCGCCGCGAGTGTCCGTTGGCACGCCGCATCGGCGATCCGCACCGCGGAACGCCAGCTGGCCGCCGGCGCCACGGCCGCGGCCGCGGCAACCTTGAGGGCGATCCCTGACATCCTCGATGTGCTTGACGGTCGAGCCGTGCAGGGCGTCGCCACAAGACGTCTCGCGTCACTGCGAGCCCGTCTCCGCGATGAGCCCATCCTGCGGCGGGTGGCCTGATGTCCGTGCGGCACGCTGGCGACCAGGCGACGCTGGCGTTTTCGCGGCCGCCATCACGCCGCGCGATCGTGCTGGCCCACTTCGACCCGCAAGGCCGCTTCGATCCGCACGTGATGCACGCCGCCCGGGCCTACCGCCAACTCGCGACGCGACTGGTGCTCGTGTCGAACGGAGGCGGACGCCTCCCTCGCGACCTCGCAGAACTCGTCGACGACTACCTGCCACGGCCCAATGCGGGCTACGACTTCGGTGCCTGGAAAGATGGCCTCGCAACGCTCGACCGAGGCGGCTTCGACGAGGTCGTGTGCGTCAACGACAGCGTCTACGGACCGCTCTTCGACCTTGCCCCCGCTTTCGACCACCCCCGCACGGCGGCGGCAGACCTCTGGGGCATGGTGCTCTCCGAGCAACCCACGGGCCGCGACCGCCCTCGCGTCCCGCATGTCCAGTCATGGTTCTTCGCGATGCGCCGTCCACTGCTCGAGTCGGCGTGGTTCGACACCTTCTGGTCCGCGGTCGAGCCGGCGCCCACGAAGCGTGAGGTCGTCGAACGGTTCGAGATCGGGCTGTCGCGATCTGCTGTTGAGGCGGGATTCCGGATCGCCGGGCTGTACGACGCCACGACCGCTTCACGCGTTGCCCTGCGAGAGGTCATGCCGCACATCTCGCTCACCGCACCCTACCGGTCGTGGCGGCTGATCCGTAAAAGCCGTCGCACGCCGCACAACCCCAGCGAACTCGTCTGGTGGCGGCTGCTCGAGGCGGGGGTGCCTTTCGTCAAGGTTGGCCTGTTTCGGATGAACCACTACGGGATCGACCTCGATCGGGTGATCGCGGAACTCGGCCGGCAGACCCCCTTCGATCTGGGGCTGATCCACGGGCATCTGGCCCGCTGCGGATAGGCCCTGGACGGGGGCTCGGCCGATGGCTGGTGCCGGGGAAACCAACCCGACTCGTCGACCGGAATCGAGGCCGGTATAACTGTGACGGTCATGGCCGAGCCGGCGGGCAGAACGCCCACCGGCTTTTTTGCAGGCCGACTTTGTGACGAATTTCACGAAGTCGGTTTCCGCGGCCGAAAAACGCCTATCGCCCCTCCCGCCCTGCCTGAGTTTTCATGGACGCGATCCTCCCGGTCCTGCTGTTCGTCGCGATCGCGGCGGCCGTCTCGGTCGGGCTGGTGGTTTTCGCCGGCCTTGTGGGCCCGAATCGCTCCGGGGCCGTCAAGGAGATGCCCTACGAAAGCGGCATGGACCCGGTCCACGACACGCGGCGACGGTTCGACGTCCGCTTCCACCTGGTGGCGATCACCTTCCTGGTGTTCGACGTCGAACTGCTGTTCCTCTATCCGTGGGCGGTGGCGAGTCGCTCGGCCGCTGGGATCGACGCCGCGGTGCAGGACGGCCTCGTGTCGTCCCGCGGATTGGTCTTCGGTGGCGCGATGCTGTTCATCGCGTTGGTGATCGTCGGCTTCGCCTACGACTGGCGCAAGGGGGTGTTCAGATGGCGATGATGCCTTCCGGTTCGGGCGGGCGGATCGAGTTGCCCGAAAACGTTGTGGTCAGCCGGCTCGACGCCCTGGCGAACTGGTGCCGCAAGAACAGTCTCTGGCCGATGCCCTTTGCCACGGCCTGCTGCGGCATCGAGCTGATGGCGACCGGCGCAAGCAAGCACGACCTCGCCCGCTTCGGTGCCGAGGTCTTCCGGTTCAGCCCCCGGCAGTGCGACCTGATGATCGTCGCCGGCCGCGTCGTCATGAAGATGCTCCCGGTGCTGCAGCGGATCTGGCAGCAGATGCACGAGCCGAAGTGGTGCATCTCGATGGGCGCCTGCGCGAGCACCGGTGGCGTGTTCGACACCTATGCCGTTGTGCAGGGCATCGACCGCTTCATCCCGGTCGACATGTACGTGCCCGGCTGCCCGCCGCGGCCCGAGCAGCTGATCCAGGCGATCATCGACCTCCAGGACAAGATCCAGCGGGAGGGCACGATCACCGGCCGCGAGTTCGACACCGCTGGCCGCCAACTGCGGAAGCGGGCACTCGTCGAGCTCGTGGGCCCCGCGACGATCGACGCCTCCCGTAATCCCGTGCTGCAGCGGGAACTCACCGCGGCTGCCGAGGCCATCACCTCCCGTTCCTGACCCTTTTCACGCCCGCCACCCATGCCTTTCACGCCACCACCTGTCGATGACGTCCTCGCCGGCCTTGCGGACCGGTTCGGGACCCTCGATGTGAGCGTGTACCGCGGCCAGACCCGGGTGGTCGTGCCGGCCGACATGTCGTTCGACGCGCTTGCCTGGCTCAAGGAGCGGGGTTTCGATCTGCTCGTGGACGTCACCTGCGTCGACTACCTCGAGTATCAAGACGCCAAGCATCGCTACGGTCTCGTCTACCTGCTCGCCTCGACGGCGACCAACCAGCGGCTCACCGTCCGCGTGTTCGTCGACGATCCCGACCCCACGGTGAAGAGTGCCGTACCGCTCTGGGCGGGCGCCAACTGGCTGGAGCGCGAGGTCTGGGATCTGTTCGGCATCCGCTTCACCGGTCACCCCGACCTCCGCCGCCTTGTGATGCCCGAGGAGTTCACGGCCCACCCGCTCCGCAAGGACTACCCGCTCCAAGGCCGCGGCGAGCGGCATAACTTTCCCGTCATCACCCGCGACCACAGCTAGCCCATGTCCATCGCCACGGCCACGTTCGACACGACCGGTCCCGAGGCGGGCGCCCGCTCTGAGGACTACCTCTGGACGCTCAACTTCGGGCCGCAGCACCCCGCCACCCACACCACGCTGCGGCTGGTGCTCAAGCTCGACGGCGAGCGGGTGGTCGACGCGATGCCCGAGATGGGCTATCTGCACTCTGGCTTCGAGAAGATCGGCGAGCACCTCACCTTCAACCAGTACGTCACCGTGACGGACCGGATGAACTACATCTCGCCGATGGCCAATAACGTGGCCTGGCACCACGCGATCGAGACGCTGCTGGGCATCCAGTTGACGCCGCGGTGCACCTACATCCGCACGATCATCGCCGAACTCGCGAGGATCAGCGACCACCTGCTCTCCAACGGCGCCGTGGGCCTCGATACCGGCGCCTTCACGTTCTTCCTGTACGGCTTCTACCAGCGGGAAGTGATCTATGACATTTTCGAAACGCTCTGCGGTGCCCGGTTCACCAACTCCTACACGCGGGTCGGCGGCGTCTCTCAGGACTTCACGCCGCTGGTGATCGAGAAGATCCGGGCCTTCATCCGCACGTTCCCCAAGACGCTCAACGACATGGAGCGGCTCCTCACCAGAAACCGGATCTTCGTCGACCGCACCAAGGGCGTGGGCGTGCTCACCAAGGAGGAGGCCATCAATGCCAGCGCCACCGGGCCGGTCGCCCGAGCCAGCGGCGTGACGCGCGACCTCCGCAAGGACGAGCCCTACCTCGCCTACGCCGACCTCGACTTTCAGGTGTGCTGCGCGAGCGCCGGCGACTGCTACTCCCGGTATCTGGTGCGGATGCAGGAGATGCGGGAAAGCCTGAAGCTCGTGGCGCAAGCCCTGGAAAACCTCCCGGCCGGAGACGTCAACGTGAGCATCGACCAGCGGGTGGCCGGGCCAACGAAGCAGCAGGTCTACTCGTCGATCGAGGGCACGATCTCCCACTTCGAACTCTCGATGGCCAACCGTGGCTTTGAAGTGCCCCACGAGGAGTCCTACGCCGCGATCGAGGCCCCCAACGGCGAACTCGGCTTCTACGTCGTGGGTGATGGCAGCGAAAACGCCTACCGCGCCCGCTGCCGCCCGCCTTCCGTGCTCCACTTCGCCCTCTTCCCGCAGCTGATCCGCGGCCACACGCTCTCCGACGTCGTGGCCGTGCTCGGCAGCCTCAACATCATCGCTGCGGAGCTCGACCGATGACGGGAACCAGTGCCACATGGTCGAGGAGGACGGGGCTGCCCGTGCCCTTGAGCCGGCGTTGCCGGCCAGCGGAGCCACGATGGCGGAGCGCAGCCGGCATCGAGAGAGCGGAGGGCAGGATGCCCGCAGCGAACGTCCGGGCGAGAGGGCATGGGCAGCCCCGTCCGGCACCACCCACGGAGTGCCCATGATCGCCCCAGGCCGCACGTACCTCACCGACGAGATGGTGGCGAAGATCGAGGCGCTCGCGCCGCGATACCCGAATCGCCGCGCCCTCACGCTCCCCGCCCTGCACATCGTCAACGCCGAACTCCGCCACGTGCCCCTCGGTGCCGTTGTCGAGATCGCGGCGGTGCTCGGCCTCGCACCGGCCGAGGTGCAGGACACCCTCACCTTCTACCAGTTCTTCCACCAAGAGAAGCCGCACGGCAAGGTGCGGGCCTTCGTCTGCCGCTCGGTTTCCTGTGCCCTGCGGGGCGGCGACCACCTGCTCGAGCACCTCTGCAAGCAGAACGGCGTGGAGCCCTATGGCACGACGCCCGACGGCGAGCTGACGATCGAGCCAGCCGAGTGCCTCGGCGCCTGCGACTTTGCCCCCTGCATCCTTGCCAACGACGATCTGCTCAAGAATATGACCCCCGAGACCGCTGCGGCGGAGCTCAAGAAACCGCGGGCGAGGGCCACCTGACATGACGCCATTCAAGCCCGTGCTGCTCGAGGCCGTCGGCGTGCCCGATGGCCACACCATCGCCAGCTACAAGAGCCGCGGCGGCTACGCGCCGCTCGAGGCCACGCTCGCCGGCAAGCAGCCCACCGACGTGATCGAGATGGTGAAATCGTCGGGGCTCCGCGGCCGCGGCGGCGCCGGCTTCCCCACGGGCCTCAAGTGGACCTTTCTGCCGAAGGACCACCCCGGCCCGATCTACCTCTGCATCAACGCCGACGAGAGCGAGCCGGGCACGTTCAACAACCGAATCCTGATGGAGGACGACCCGCATCAGGTGATCGAGGGGATCATCCTCTCGTCGTTCGCCACGCGGGCCTCCACCGCCTACCTCTACCTGCGATACGAATACCCGCAGAGTTGGCACCGCCTGCAGGCCGCGATCGACGAGGCCTACGCCGCGGGCTACCTCGGCCAGAACATCCGCGGCACGAACTTCTCGCTCGACATCTACCTCCACCGCGGCGCCGCGGCCTACATCTGTGGAGAAGAGACCGGCCTGATCGAAAGCTTGGAAGGAAAGCGGGCTTGGCCGCGGATCAAGCCGCCGTTCCCGGCGATCGAGGGACTCTTTCGCAAGCCGACGGTGGTCAACAACATCGAGACGATGGCCTGTGTGGCCCAGATCGCCCGCCGCGGCGTCGACTGGTTCAAGTCGATCGGCGTGCCGGCCGATCCAGCCAACCCCCGCGACCCCGGCTCCTACGGGCCGAAGCTCTACTGCCTTTCGGGCCACGTGGAGAGGCCGGGCTGCTACGAAGCGCCGCTCGGGATCACGGCCCGTGAGTTGATCGAGCAGTTCGGCGGTGGCGTCTGGAAGGGCCGTAAGGCGAAGGCGGTGATTCCGGGCGGGATCTCGATGGGCCTGATGACGGAGAGCGAACTCGACACGCCACTCGACTTTGCGGGGCCCGGCAAGGTGGGCTGCCTCGGCCTCGGCACGGCCGCCGTCGTGGTGATCGACGACCAGACGAGCATCGTCGACTTCCTGCACAACTCGGCCCGGTTCTTCGCCCACGAGTCGTGCGGCCAGTGCACGCCCTGCCGCGAGGGCACGAGCTGGTCACTACGACTCCTGGAGCGGATCAAGGCGGGCAAGGGCCGGCTCAAGGACCTCGACATCCTCCTTGAAATCGGAAACACGATGGGCATGATGCCGGGCAGCACGATCTGCGGTCTGGCCGACGGCGCCGCCTGGCCGATGAAGAATGCCATCAAGAAGTTTCGCGGCGAGTTCGAGGATTACATCAAGCGGACCAACCCCTCGGGCTGGATGGTGACCGACCCCGTCCCCGCCCTGCAGATCGTGGGAGCGCACTGATGCCGGTCATCATCGTCGATGGACAGGAGATCGAGATCGGGGCCGACGAGCGGCTGAACTGCATCGAAGCGGCTCGTCGCGCCGGCAAGGAGATCCCGCACTACTGCTGGCATCCGGGCCTCTCAGTCGTGGCCAGTTGCCGGATGTGCCTGATCGAGACCGGGCAGCGCGACGCCGCCAGCGGCAAGATCACGATGGTGCCGAAGCTCGTGCCTGGCTGCCAGACACCGGTCAAGGACGGCACGGTGATCGTCACCGAAAGCCAGCTCGTCAAGGACAGTCGGGCCCGCGTCGAGGAAGCACTGCTCATCGACCATCCGATCGACTGCCCGATCTGCGACAAGGCGGGCGAGTGCCTGCTGCAGGACTATCACTTTCAGCACGGCCAGCCCGAGCGGCGGGCCGACCTGCAGCCGTTCCACAGCCGCAAGCGCGACGTCGGGCCAACCGTCACGCTGTTCGTCGACCGCTGCATCATGTGCACGAGGTGCGTGCGGTTCACCCGCGAGATTTCCGGCACCGCTGAGTTGATGGTCACCAGCCGCGGCGCCAAGGAGGAGATCGACGTCTTCCCGGGCCATCCGCTCGACAACAAGCTCTCTGGGAACGTGGTCGATCTCTGCCCGGTGGGGGCGCTTGGCGACAAGGACTTCCTCTACCAGCAGCGGGTCTGGTTCTTGAAGCGCGAGGCCAACGTCTGCGGTGGCTGCTCGGCCGGGTGCTCCATCCACACCGAGCACAACCAGGACGCCGTCTACCGGCTCAAGCCTCGCGAGAACCCACACGTCAACAAGTGGTGGATCTGCGACGAGGGCCGCTACGGCTGGCATCACCTCCACGATCAGGCGCGGATCCGCGAAGCCTCGCGGAAAGCCACGTCGCTGAGCCACCGGGGCAACGCCGCTGCGACGCCCGCCACGGAGTCGATCGAATGGGCCGAGGTTGTCGTGAAGCTTCGCGACGACCTCAAGGCCGCGGGCCGGCTCGCGGTGGCTGTTTCGCCGATGCTCACGATCGAAGAGGCGTGGATGCTCTGTGCCGTCGCCCGATCGATCGACCCCGAGGCCTTCCTCGCGCTCGGCTTCGTGCCCACGCACGGTGCAGACGAGTCGTTTCCCGGTGGGTTCACGATCCGCTCCGAGAAGTGCCCCAACCGCAAGGGTGTCGAGGAGGTTCTCGCCCTCTACGGCGCGGGGGGCCATTCCTGGAACGATCTCCTGGCGCACGTCACTGCCGGCAAGGCCGACGCCGCGTGGATCACCGCCGGCTATCCCGGGCCCTGGATCGACACGGCCGCCGCCGACACGTTCGCCGATCTCAAGCAACTCGTCGTCCAGGATCTCTTCGACTCGCCGCTGATGAGACTGGCCACGTGGCGGCTGCCCGCGACCGGTTTCGCGGAGCGTGCCGGCACCTGGGTCAACGTCGCCCACCACGCGCAGAGCTTCCGGCAGGCGATCCGGCCGCCGGCGGGCATCTGGCCCGAGGGCCGGCTGTTCTGGAACATGCTCGGCCGCCGCGGCCTGTATGACGCGACCGCCGTTCGCCAGCAGATTGCCACGTCGTCGCCCGCCTTCGCGGCGCTGGCTGGCGAACTGCCCGTCACGGGCGTCGACCTCCGCATCAGGCAACTCGCATGAACCTGCTCCCTTCCCTTCCCACGATCGTTGCCCTGGTGAAAATCGGCCTGCTTGTCGGTGGCCTGATGACAGCTGCGGCCTACCTCGTGCTCGTCGAGCGGTGGATGGCGGCCTGGGTGCAGGACCGCAAGGGCCCCAACCGTGTTGGCATCCCGCTCACGAAGATCCGGCTCTTTGGTCTCGGTCAACCGCTCGCCGACGGCCTGAAGATCATCCTCAAGGAAGACTTCACGCCGAAGCACGTCGATAAGGTGCTCTACGTCGCCGCGCCGCTCGTCCTGCTCGCCGCGTCGCTCGCCATCTTCGCCGCAATCCCGTTCGGCAGTTCCCTGCCGCCGATCCCGGCCCTCGGCCTCACCGGTGAGGAGCCGCTGCTCGTGGCCCCCGGCCTCGATGTTGGCGTGCTCTGGGTCTTTGCGCTCTCCAGCATCGCCGTCTACGGTGTGCTCCTGGGTGGCTGGGCGAGCAACAACAA
>QWPO01000109.1 GCA_003669255.1 Planctomycetota bacterium
ACCTGTGCTACGTGTTGCCGCAATGTGACGAGCCGGCCTCCTCGTAGGTGCAGGTTGGCAACCTGCACCAGCGGCGCCGAGCAGGGATTCGGCACAGGTTGAAAACCTGTGCTGCATGCGGCCGCGGGGGTGAAGGCTGTCAGGTCCGGCGGGCCTGCACGATTCGGGCGAGCACCACCATGTCCTTGAGCGTCGGTCCGGGCTCGAGGCCGGGCACCGCCGCCAACGCGGTGGCCGCGGCCGCCGCCACCACCGGGCCGATCTCGACCAGGAGCCACCCGCCCGGCACGAGCCGTTCGGCCGCCTCTTGTGCGAGTCGCTCCACGATCTCCACGCCCGTCGGCCCCGACACGAGCGCGGTCTTTGGCTCGTGGTCGCGAACGTCGCGGGGCAGGGCAGGGTACTCATCCTCGCGGACGTAGGGCGGGTTGCTCACGATCACGTCCCACGGACCCGCGGCTCGTGGATCGGCGAGCAGGTCGCACTCCACCAACTCGATCCTCTCGGCCACGCCATGCCGCTCCGCGTTGGCCCGCGCGACGGCCAGCGCCGCCGGCGAGATGTCGGTCGCCACGAGCCGCGCCTTCGGCAGCTGCTTGGCGAGCGTCACCGCAATCGCGCCGCTCCCGGTGCCCACGTCCACGATCCGAGGAGCATCGGCCGACTTACAGAGATCGAGCGTCCGCACGACGAGCCCCTCGGTCTCAGGTCGCGGAATCAGCACATCCTTCGTGACCGTGAAGGGGAGGGAAAAGAACTCGCGGCTGCCGACGAGGTAGGCCACCGGCTCCCCCTCGCCCCGCCGCTTCACGAGTTCGCGAAACCGGGCCCGCTCGGCGTCGGCCACCGGAGTGTCGAAGGCGGTGTAGAGCGCGATCCGCGGGCAGCCGCGAACGTGGGCCAGCAGCACCTCGGCATCGAGCCGGGGCGATTCGGACCCCTTCGCCCCGAGCCAGTCGGTCGTCCACGTCAGGAGTCGCCCAACCGTCCATGCCTCGTCACTCATGACTGCCTCCTTCAGGTCGCCGCCGGCTTCGCCGATTGCTCCATCTCGCTCTTCCGCTTCTCACGGGCATGCCGCTCGATCGCGTCCACCACGAGGCCGAGGCGACCAACCATCACCTGGTCGAGCGTGAAGCTCTCGTTGATGCGGTGGTCGGTGACGCGGTTCTGCGGGAAGTTGTAGGTGCGGATCCGTTGGCTGCGGTCGCCCGACCCCACCTGCTCGCGCCGCTCCGTGGCCCGCTTCTCGTGCTCGATCCGCCGCTCGTGCTCGTAGAGCCGCGTCTTGAGCACGCGGAGCGCCTTGGCGAGGTTCTTGTGCTGGCTCTTCTCGTCCTGGCACTGCACCACGATGTTGGTCGCCAGGTGCGTGAGGCGGACCGCGGAGGCCGTCTTGTTGACGTGCTGCCCCCCAGGGCCGCTCGCACAGAAGAGGTCTTTGCGGTAGTCGTCGGGCGAGAGGGCCACTTCCACGTCTTCCGGCTCAGGCAGCACCGCCACGGTGGCGGCGGAGGTGTGGATCCGCCCCTTGGTCTCGGTGTCGGGCACCCGTTGCACACGGTGGCCGCCGCTCTCGTGCTGGAGCTTGCGAAAGACGGTATCGCCCGACACCCCCAGGATCAGCTCCTTGAAGCCGCCGAGTTCGGTGGGGCTCGCGTCCATCACTTCGAAGTCCCAGCCCTGCTCAGCACCCCAGCGGCGATACATCTCGTAGAGGTCTCGCACGAAGAGCGCCGCCTCGTCGCCGCCAGTGCCCGCACGGAGTTCCACGATGCAGCGGGTGCGGTCGGCGTCTTCGTCGCCCGAGCAGAGTTCGAGCAGGTCTTCCCACTCCCGCTCCCGCTTTGCTTCGAGTTCGGGCAGTTCGGCCTCGGCGAGGCCCCGGAGGTCGGCGTCGTCGCCGGCGATCATCTCCCGGTGCTCGGCGATCTGCCGCTCGAGGGTCGTGAACTGGCGGTAGCGGAGGGCGAGTTTGGCGAGCGTGCCATGCTCCCGGGCGACGGCCGAGAGCTTCGACTGGTCGCCGAGCACGGCCGGGTCGATGAGCGAATGTTCGAGTTGCTCGAACCGAGCGAGCTTCTGCTCGAGGTCGCCGCGAATGCCGCCGAAAGAGGAGTCAGCCATGAATCACGGCGGCCTGCAGCCCCAAAGAGATGGCACGAGGGTGGCACGAGCGGTGACACGAGGAGCGCTGGGCCGGCGGCACCCCGCTGCTCAGGAGGCCGGGGCCTCGACGGCCTTCTTCTTTTTCAGGCTCGCGTAGCCCGCGCCCGCGAACTTCGACTTGAACTTCTCGATGCGGCCTGCCGTGTCCACGAACTTCAGCTTGCCGGTGAAGAATGGGTGGCAGACGTTGCAGATGTCGACCTTGATCTCCGGCACCGTGCTCCGGGTCGAAAACGTGTTGCCGCAGCCGCAGCGGACGACGGTGTGGCCGTAGTTGGGATGAATGCCGTCTTTCATGGTCGCGAATCCGAAACGATACGGGGTAGGAAATCAGGGAGCCCCATACTCTACCCGGCCTTCCCCGGGGCGGCAATGCGGGCCGTTTCAGCCGCGAGCGGTACCGATCGCACGTCGGCACCGCCTGGATTCACGGCGTCCGGCTCGTCCCCGGTGCCTTGTCTTTCTCCAGCCGGTCTGCCAGGAGCCGGCTCCCAAACCGCTGCGGCGAGCCGTCTTCGCGGAGCACACTCACCGCCTCGTCGATCCTGCCGACGGCGGCGAGCGCCCGGCCGAGATTGGCCCGGGCTGCATCGGTCCAGCGACTGTCGGGCGAGTTCTCGAGGGTCATCCTCCGCAGGTAGTCGATCGCCGCTTCGGGCTGGCCCTCGCCGAGCGTGGCCACGCCGAGCCAGTAGGTCGCGTCTTCCTTCATCTGGCGGTAGAGGCGGTCGACGGTGGCCGACTGCTCTGGCGGCACAGCCTGCAGCGCCTGCTGGATGGCCGCCCGCGAAGGGCGGGCAGCAAGATACGAGGCCTTGGCCCCGAGCGGTCCGTCGAGGTCGCCGCGAAACTCACGAACCCGGGCGGTGAACAGGGGCCGCACGAGCCGCGGGGCCTGGCGGTCGCCGCCGCCCATCTCCGCCATCGTGATTGAGAACGGGGCAAGCTCCCGACGTGCCGCGAGTTCCACTCCCTGCGTCGGCCGCCTCGCGACGGTCTCCCAGGGAAACTCCCAGAGCCCCACGAAGGGTGAGGCTTCGCCGGGCAGGGCCTTCACGGCTGCGGCGGCCACGGCGGATGCATCGATCGCCAGCCGCAGGCCGTGCCGCGACGCGGTCTCCTTGTCGAGCGCGGCCATCCGTCGCGAGAGGCTCCGCGGGTCGGCCACCGTGAGCACCGCCAGCGAACCGATGTCCGCGGCCTTCACCGGATAGGGCCGGTCGGGCAGCGAAAGCGCGTCGAGAATCGCGGGGTCCGCGGCCGCCTGCCGGGCCGTCGCCACACCCGAGCCCCCCGGGCCCGGCACGGGCATGCCGTAGGTCGGTTCGAAGAGGTACGCCTCGCCCTCGACGATCGCGGCAGGAAGCCAGGGCCGCAGCGTGCCGGCCTGCGGGTCACCCGTGGCGAGCATCACGGCATCGATGCCCACCTGCCGGAGCAGTTCGATAAAGATCCACGACCGCTGCGCGCCGCTCGCCCGTCCGGTGAGGAGGATCTCACCGGCCGTGTACCACCGTGTGCCCGGCGTCGCCTCCGACGGCACCATCGGCGGATCGCCGACGGCCGCCAACGAGCGGACCGTCCAGTCGAAGAGCCGCACCGCGGTGGCCAGGTCTTCGGTCGCGTCGCCTCGCGCGGAGGTGGCGATGTCGGCCAGCCAGCGACGGTCGCGGAGGTAGGCCACGTCGCCCACGGCATCGAACGCCGGCTGCTCGAGCATCGGCTCGACGCCCGTGCGGAGCCGCTCCGGCAGGACGGAGATCAGCGGGTCGATGCGCCACGACGGCACCTCGACCCCCGACTGGTGGCTCCACTGGGTGAGTCGGTCAAACGCCTGCTCGTAAGCCCGCTGCTCTTCGAAGTCGTCGAGCTTCGAGACGGCGGCCAGCGCCCCGGCCACGAGTTTGTCGCTCGTGACACGACTCACTGCCGGACGCGCGTCGGAAGCCGGGGCTGGGCCGGACGGTGCCTGCGACGCACCGCAGCCCGCGACCGCGATCGCAAGCCATGCCACCACCGCTCGGGAGGTCACGGCCGAAGGTGCGTCCGCCGCGGTCATGCCTTCTCTCCGGCCAGCCTCGCCTCATGGATGCGCAGCACCCGCTCCAGCACACCGCCAAACTGGTCGAGGGGCACCATGTTTGCGCCGTCGCTCGGGCTGTCGTCGGGGCGAGGGTGCGTCTCGAAGAACATCCCGTCCACGCCGACGGCCGCCGCGGCACGGGCAAGCGGCTCGACGAGGGTGCGGTCGCCTCCGGTCGCGCCGCCGAGGCTCGCCGGCTGCTGCACGGAGTGGGTCGCGTCGAAGATCACCGGCACGCCAAACGACTGCATCACCGGCAGGCCCGCAAAGTCGTTGACCAACCGGCCGTAGCCAAAGAACGTGCCCCGCTCGCAGAGCAGGATGTCGGTCGCCCCGCCGGCCAGCAGTTTGGCCACGGCGTGCCGCATGTCGCCGGGGGCGACGAACTGCCCCTTCTTGACGTTCACAGCACGACCGGTGGCCGCCGCCGCCAGCAGAATGTCGGTCTGGCGGCAGAGAAACGCCGGGATCTGCAGCATGTCGCAGACCTGCCCGGCCGCCGCCGCCTGCTCTGGCAGATGGACGTCAGTCGTCACCGGCAGGCCAGTCTCCCGCCGGACGCGTTCGAGTACCGCCAGGCCGTCGTCGATCCCCGGGCCGCGAAACGACGACGCACTCGTGCGATTCGCCTTATCGTACGAAGCCTTGAACACGACCTGGATAGGAAGCCGCGAGGCGAGCACCGCCAGTGATTCGGCGATTCGAAGGCAGAGGTCCTGCGTCTCGATCACGCACGGCCCTGCGATCACGAGCAAGGGTTGGCCCGGCCCACAGCGGTGGCGGCCGATCTGGGCGGGAAGTCGGGCGTTCACGGGCGTTGCTCCGCGGCCTAGGCCTCGGCGTGGGGGAATGGGATCCAAGCCGGGTTGCAGCATCGTATCGATCTGGAGCGAAATGCGGCGCGCGTTGCATTTTTGAACACCCTCCGACAGAGCGACACCCTGAAAAACACGCGAAAAACAAGGATTCGTATTTGGCACGGCATGTGCTTTCCTTCTCTCCTGTGGCAACGGCTTCGGCCGCGGCCACAGTCCACACTCTTGGAATACCAAGGTGGGGTCTCCGGCTTCCTTCGGGCGTGCGGTCGTCTTGCCCCTGACCCGCATGCCCATGACAGGGTGCTCCTGTCGAGCCGGAGGCCCCACTTTTTTCTTTTCGGCCCCAGTGGTTCCCCTCGGGTTCGTTCTCGCCGGGTTCGTGGCGACCTCCCCAAGGGAGTCCCTAAATGCCTGAAAAACAGGCCTCACTTGACGATCAGGGGGGCCGTGCGCTAGTTTTGCGGGGCTAACGCGTTCCCCGGGCCGGCCCCGTGGAGTCCGTGGATCGTGCCAGCGTAGCTTCAATTGGCAGAGCACCGCATTCGTAATGCGGGGGTTGCGGGTTCGACTCCCGCCGCTGGCTCTCGGCGGACCACTGTCCGCCCAAGTTTATCGCCACCTGTGAGGACTTCCGAATGGTTGCCACGGCCCGTCTCGACATCCGCGATCTGATCACCGGCAGCGGCCCGTTCGGCCCTACGGAAGTGAAGGCTGTCCTCGAACTCCTCGGCACCGACGCCGCCGCCCACCGCGACCTGCGCTCCGCCGTTCGCGACCTCGAGTCGATCTCGGAACGGAGCCCGGCCTCGTCGGTGAAACTCGGCGTCTGCCAGCGACTGCTTGGCAAGGCCCGCGACGCGCTCGAGACCCTCAAGGGTGGCGACGGCGGCGCTCTCGCGCTCTTTCATCAGGGACTCGCGCACATCGCCGAAGGCGCCCACGATAAGGCTTGCGAACTCTTCGAGTCGGCTCGCAAGGCGGGCTACGACGCAGCCGCATGCGTGGCCGCTTCCGCCGAATCGATGCGGTCGGCCGGCAAGCCCGCAGAGGCTCATAAGGCCCTCGACGCCCTCGGTTCGCAGGGCGAATCGTCGGCCGACTTCTGGGCTGCCCGGGCCGGCGTGCTCGCCGACTCGGGCCACGGCCCGGCTGAAGTGGCCGCCGCCTGCGAAAAGGCAATCGCCATCGATCCGGGCCACCCGGGTGCGCTCTTTCTGCTCGGGGTGATTGCCGACCGCGTCGGCAACGAAGACGACGCCAAGGGATATTACGAGCGGTCGCTCGCCAGGTATCCGGCGAGTGTCGGGGCCCTGATCAACCTCGGCATCCTCTACGAAGACAACGACGACTTCACGAAGGCGCAGCAGTGCTACCGCCGCGTGCTGGAAGCCTTCCCCGATCACCCTCGGGCCCGGCTGTTCCTCAAGGACTCGTCCGCGTCCGGCGACCTCCAGCTCGACGAGCAGGAGATGAAGCAGCGTGATCGGCTCGATCAGGTTCTCTGCCTGCCGGTCAGCGATTTCGAACTCTCCGTGCGGAGCCGCAACTGCCTGCAGAAGATGGGCATCCACACGCTCGGCGACCTGGCCCGGACAACCGAGGAGGAGATCCTGGCGAGCAAGAACTTTGGCGAGACCAGCCTGGTCGAGATCAGGGACATGCTGTCGTCGAAGGGGCTGTCGCTCGGCCAGATCGCCCAGCCCGTGCCGGCGGCAGACGTGGTGGAGGTCGAGGCCGTCGAGCCGTCGGCCGACGAGCAGGAGGTCTACTCCATGCCGATCAACGACCTCAACCTCTCAGTCCGTGCCCGCAAGTGCACCACCAAGCTGGGGATCACAACGATCGGCGACCTCATCCGCCGCACCGCCGAAGACCTGCTGGAGTGCAAGAACTTCGGCGTCACGAGCCTCAACGAGGTTCGGGAAAAGCTCACTGAGCGGGGCCTGAAACTGCGGGGCGACTGACCTTGGGATGGGCTCTGGATTGAGCCTGGGATTTGCCGCAAGCCATGGCCTGAAAGGCACTTAGGGCGGGATTCCGCGCGCCCAAAGTTTGCCCACGCGTCCTTTTCTCGTTAGCCTCGATTGGGAGGACGTGGTACGGGCCCCAGTCGGCCCGAGCACGTTCCCTCCAGCCCAGCAACCGGGAGCGCATCAGCATGACGTCCGCCAGCCTGAAAGAAAAACCCGTCCGCGACCTGGCCCGCATGGCCAAGCAGCACGGGGTGGCTGGCTGGCACGCGATGCGGAAGGACCAGCTGATCAAGGCGCTCGTAAGCAAGGCCAAGAAGGCGCTGCCGATCGACGCCCGGCGATCGGCAGCACGCCCCGCAAAGCCGTCGGGCGAGCGGTCGAAGGCGGCCTTGGTGCAGCCGAGCCCTGCCGCCGTGGCCCACAACGCCGAGGTGGCTCGGCGGATCGCCGAGGCCCGCGAACGGATTGCCAAAGCCAAAAACCTCGCCACGCCTCCCGAGAACGGGCGGGCCAAGCGGCCGGTCCGCGACCGGATGGTGCTCATGGTCCGCGGTCCCTACTGGATCCATGCGTTCTGGGAGGTTTCGCCCCGCAGCATCGAGCGGGCTCAGTCGGCCCTCGGCCAGGAGTGGCACGGCGCCCGTCCAGTGCTTCGCGTGCTGCGGATCGAATCGGGCCTTCAGGGCTCGCCGTCGGAGCAGGTGGTCCGAGAGATCGAGGTCCACGGCGGAGTGAAGAACTGGTTCATCGACGTCCGCGAACCGCTTCGCTGCCGGGTCGAGATCGGCTACCGGACCGTGACCGGACGGTTCCACGCGCTCGTCCGCAGCAACGCCGTCAACACGCCGGCCGCCTCGCAGTGCGACACCCTCGACGCCCACTGGGGCGACATCGTCAACGACTGCGACCGCATCTACGCGATGAGTGGTGGCTTCTCGCCCGAAAACAACAGCACCGAGCTGCAGGAACTCTTCGAGGAGCGGCTCCGCCGGCCGATGGGCCCGCCGTCTGCCGTCCGCGCCGAGCCCGCCGTCGATGAGGAGGGTGAGCCGACGATCACCACCTTCCAGCTCGAAGTGGACGCGGAACTGATCGTCTACGGCGCCACCCGGCCCGATGCCTACGTGACGCTGCAGGGCGAGCCGATCAAGGTCCAGCCCGACGGCACCTTCCGGGTGCGAGTCGACCTGCCCAACAAGCGGCAGGTGCTACCGATCGTCGCCAGCGTGCCCAACGGTGGCGGCCGCCAGACCGTCGTGATGGCGGTGGAGCGGAACACGAAGGCAATGGAGCCCTACAGCCGCGAGCTGCACGAAGAGTAGCAGCCCCGTGGCGGACGCCTGGAGCTCCAGCGTGGCGTGGTTTTGTCGCAATCTCACCGTTCGTGGTGCGATTTCCAAGGATCGATCATCCGCATGACAGCGGTGAAGCCGATGAGCAAGGCAGACAGGGGTTCCAGGGAAGGCTCCGGAACAGCGACCACGCCTACCGATGGATCGACCCCATTGTAAGAGTTCGCAGCGTACAGGCCCGCGGACATCAGGTCGGCAACATCGAGCATGTCGCACATGCCGTCGTCGTTGAAATCGCCTTCGCGCCAGGAGGCCGGCAGTCCAGAGTTGAACTTCGCGCCCGCCAGCACGTTTGCAATGTCGAGGATGTCGACGCTCCAGTCGAGATTCGTGTCTCCCGCCGCGGCATATGCGAATGTCACAGAGCCATCGCCATGGTCGAGCCATCCCACGGTGCGGGAGCCGCCGCTAGCGGCCGCAGCGCTCGAAGTGATTCCTGTCGTGCCACTCCACAATCCGCCACTCCGACCTGCACGAAGAGCCGCCAGCAGGTCGTCCTTACTCAATCCGGCAGACACTGTGATTGATCCGTTGCCGACGTCGGTCAAACCGCCAGCAAGCGCCGCCAAGCCGCCGACGACCGTGGTCAGTGCGGGTGACACGGTGACCGTGCCACCGGCAAGGGGTACAACTCGGCTGGAGCCGAGCGCCCCACCGCTGGCGATCTGCATTCGGCCACCCTGCACGGTGAAGGGACCACTCAGTGTGCTTGCTCGATCCACCACGAGCGTGCCTGTGCCTGTCTTCAACAGCGGCGTGGTGCCCGAAAAAATCGGGTACCCCGCCTCGGTTTGGGTCCGCACCCCGCCACTGACGTTGACCTTGATCACCGAGCGATCGACCGTGAGCTGATACACCAATCCGGGCTGGGCAAAGTAAAACGGCCTCGGATCCGTCGCGCTCGTGGGGGCATCCATCGACGAGATGTCCCAGCCGGCCGTTGTGGTGCCGAGGTCGCGGTCGGGATTGAGCCGGACCTGCAGAAAACTCCCGCCGGCGTATCCAGGACGCGTGTTGTAGAAGTCTCGAAGGTAGCCCGCCAGCGACTCCGCCGCGGTGTCGTCGGAGAAGGTGCGCGAGAGATGGTTTCCCATCTTGATGACGTTGTCCTGCAGTTTGAGGTTGTCGGCCCGATCGGCCAGCGAGAGCTCGGTGTTGGCCTCGAGGTGCTCGGCCAGTCGCGTGCTGCCGCTGGTGATCCCGATCGCCCAGAGATCGGCATTCACGAGGCTGACGTTGCCGGTCTGGCGGACGATGTTGAAGCTCACGAAGGCACGCTCCAGAGCGGCCGGATCCTCCAGGGGAGGCAGTTCGTAGGTGAGCACGGCGGATCGACCCGACGCGGCACCGGCGGAATTCGTGCCGGATCCCACGCGGCTGGTGTCGGGGTCGTTCTGGACCGTCCCGCCCTCGAGCGCGGTGAAGTCGAGTTTGTTGCCCAGGATGATCTCACGGGTGAACGGATTCACCCCGTCAGCCTCCCGACGGAGATCGTTGAGCCGGACCTGCATGTCGTCGAGCACCTGCTGCGTGTCGCCCGGCAGCGCCGTGGCCGGCCCGGGCAGCAGAAGATTGTTCATCTGATACGGGTCGCCGACGATGTCGTAGAGCTCGTCGTACTGGGCTCCCAGCTCCGGATGGGTGACGTAGAGGTGGGTCTGAGTTCGCACGGCGTCCCACCGCGGCACGTCGGGATACTTATCCTCCTTGTAGTACTCCGCGTAGATGGCATCGCGGCTGAAGCCGCCGGTGCCATTAGGGGCGTTTTTGAGAACGCCGTTGAGCGGCTTCCCTTGCATCGACTTCGGGACGGCGATTCCCGCGGCGGTGAGGATCGTGGGAGCCAGATCGACGGCGGTCACCAAGGCGTCTGACGTCTGGCCGGGGGTGACGCCCGGCCCGCGCATCAGGAGAGGCACCCGGATCGACTCCTCGTAGGCGAGTCGCTTGTCGCCGCGTCCATGCTCGCCCCAGAAGAAGCCGTTGTCGCTGGTGAAAATCACCAGCGTGTTCTTGTCGAGGCCCTTCGCATCCAGCGTGTCGAGCACGCGGCCGATGTTGGCGTCGATGTCGCGCATCATCTCCATCTGGCCGATCTGGTCGGTGTTGCCCCGCGTGTTGTTGAGCACCAGTCCATTGAAGCCCGGCCGGCTGAACACGGGCTTCTCTTCGTTGATATTGAACCCGCCGTAGGTCGGCGAGGCATTCGGCGGCCGATCGAGTGTCTGGCTGGCATACCGGCCACCAGATGCCGTGTACTGGGGGCCTACAGGGGCATGCACCGCCTTGAACGACAGCGTCAGGGCGAAGGGCTCGGACCGCGTTCCGCCGGTCCCATAGTCCTTGAGGAAGTCGAGGGCATAGTCGGTGAGGATGGTGGTGGTGTAGCCGGTGCCGCTCACCGTGCTGACGGCAGCGGCGTCTTTTTTGACCCGGAGTTGTGGGTTGTTGTGAACGCCCTGCCCCTGGAATGCAGCCCAGTAGTCGAAGCTGGCGCGGGGCTCGAAGTAGGAGTCCATGTGCCACTTGCCGACGAGCCCGGTGCGATAGCCGGCGGTCCGCAGCGCATCCTGGTAGATCGGAAGCCGGTCGTCCGGCACCGCGTTGAGCCGGTCGTTGCCGTAATACCCGTGAGTCGCGGCGTACTGTCCGGTCATCAACGAGGCCCGCGAAGGTGAGCACAGGGGGCAGTTGACGAACGAGTTGCGAAAGTTGACTCCCTGACCGGCGACGCGCTGGTCGAGGTTGGGAGTTTCGACGAACGGATGGCCCGTCGCCCCCAATCCGTCGTGCCGCAGATCATCGACGTAGAACAGCAGCACGTTTGGCCGCGAGGTGCCCTGGGCCCAAGCGCCATCGGCGAGCAAGGCGACTGCCGCCACGCCAGCCAGGAGGGCCGCGAACGACGAGGTTGCCTTGACGCAGGCGCCTGCCCACAAGTGCTTTCTCACTCTCACGTCCGTTCACTCACAAGGGACGCGAATGCGGCATCAGCAGCTGAAAGATACGGTCCCTGGTCAAATGCGGCCGCCCCCAGAAAGTCGGAGAGATCAAGCTGATCGACCATGCCGTCGTAGTTGAAGTCGCCGCCGCTCCACCCCACGTCGTCGCCGCTGGGGGCATTGAAATTGTTCACGAGGTTGACGACGTCGATCACATCGACGACGCCGTCGAGGTTCGTGTCGCCCGGCACGGCATACGCGATCGTCACCAGCCCTTGGTCAATCACATAGCCGACCGTGCGGCCCAGCATCGCTGCCCGTGACACGAAACCGCGGTCGCCGTCCCAGCCGCCGCCGTTGTGTCCGGCCAGCAGCAGCAGCCGGAGTGCCGACTCTGCG
>QWPO01000200.1 GCA_003669255.1 Planctomycetota bacterium
AGACGATCACCTGCCGCGGATTCTCCCGCTCCAGCAGCCGCTCGAGCAGTTCGAACTTCCGCGTCGGGTCGACCGTGAAATACCGCTGTTCGATCGTCTCGACCGCCAGTTCGTTGGTCGAGAAGTCCATGATCTCGGGATCGCGCATATACCGCGTGGCGAGCTTCTGCACGGGCGGCGGCACGGTCGCCGAGAGGAGCAGCGTCTGGCGGCTCTCCGGGCAGCGGCGCAGGATCTTTTCGATGTCGGGGCGGAATCCGATGTCGAGCATCCGGTCAGCCTCGTCGAGCGTGACCATCTCGATCGCGGAAAACGAAATCGTGCCCCGGCTCATGTGGTCGAGCACGCGACCCGGCGTGCCCACGACCACCGCCGGATGCTTGGCGAGTTTGTCGATCTGACCCTTGATCGGTTTGCCGCCGTAGACGGCGACACAGTGAATCTTCGAGCCGTGGGCGAGTTTTTCGAACTCGTCCTTGACCTGCACGGCGAGTTCCCGCGTGGGCACGAGCACGAGGGCCCGCGGCCCACCGCCGCGGCCGGTCTGCAGCATCCGCTCCAGGATCGGCAGCACGAACGACGCAGTCTTGCCAGTGCCCGTTCGGGCCTGGCCGAGCACGTCAACGCCGGCAAGCGCCCGTGGGATCAGCCCCGCCTGAACCGGCGTGGGCGTCGTGTAGCCAGCACGATCGACGGCGGCGAGCGTCGCCGCGGAGAGCCCCAGATTCCGAAAACCATCCGCTGCCTGCTGATCAGTCGCCCCGCAAACCGTCTCGGCGGGAGCACCCGACTCCGCCGGGTGCCCTGCCCTGTTGTCCGTGAACACTCGTTGCCTCGTTGCTTCCTCGAAACGTCGTCCGCATCGCTCCGCGGGGCGTCCTGATGCCCGCATCGGAAGGCCGGCATCAGCCATCGGCTGGTGCCCGCACAGCGGCTGGCGGCGTGTGAGAAAGCCGCCCCTGTCAATGCGTGAACGGTACCACGCCCCGCCCGAACCGGCAAACATGGCAGCAGCGATCGCCCCAAACGGGGCTGTTTTCACCGGTCAAACAGCTTCTTCAGCGCCCAGACCGTCGCCGCGCGGCCGGCACGGGCGATCGAACGCGTCAGCGGGATCCGCTTCGGACAGACCGCCACACAGTTCTGTGCGTTGCCGCACATCTGGATGCCCCCCTGCCGAGTCAGCGCCTCCATCCGCTCATCGGCAATCATGCGGCCGGTCGGATGGGCATTGAAAAGCACCGCCTGGCTGATCGCATGGGCCCCGACGAAGCCGGTGTCGAATGCCGACTTCCGCCGCTTCTCGAAATCGGCTTCTGACTCGTCGTCGCGACGCACCGCCTCCACCTTCGTGTACTGCGGGCATGCCTCGAGGCAGCAGCCGCAGCTCATGCACTCAGAAAGCGGGTAGGCATCTTCCTGCTCCTCCGGAGAGATCCGCGGGCCAGGGCCGAGATCGTAGGAACCTTCCACGGGCACCCACGCCTTCACCTTTTCAAGACCACGAAACAGCCGCCGTCGATCCACCACGAGGTCGCGGACGACCGGAAACTTCGACATCGGCCGCAGTTCGATCTCGTCGCCGCTCTCGGCTTGCAGCCGATCGACGAGCGCTGAGCAGGCCATCCGGGTGCGGCCGTTGATCAGCATCGTGCAGGAGCCACACACCTCCTCGAGGCAGTTGCAGTCCCAGGCGACGGGAGCCACCTTCCGACCATCCTGCGACCGCGCCTGGGCGGCGATCTTTTGAAGGACGCTGATCACGTTCATGTTCGGCTCGTAGGAAACCTCGAACCGCTCCCAGTAGCTCTCGCCGCCGGCCACGTCCTGCCGCAACACGCGCACCCGTACGACCGAACGCGCTGCGCCGTGGTCATCGCCGCCAGCCCCGTGCACGAGGTCCGCGGCTGAATCAGCTGCCTTGATCATGGGTCTTCTCCCTCGAGTGTCCGCGTGTCATGCCCCGGCGCCGGCCGGCTGGCCCTTCCCAGCGGCCTGACCGGCCGCCTTCGCCGCCCGATCCTTCCAAGCCTCCTCGATCGCGTCGCCCCCGACGAGACCGTAGAGCCGCGGCCGGGGTGGGATCAGCGATGTGTCGATGTCCTGATATGAGATCTCCGGATCGCCATTCGGACCGCAGGTCGCGATCGTTGATTTCAGCCACTTTCGCGTATTGGCCTCGAAGGCATCGCACCACTGCTCGGCCTCGCTCCGCTTGCCCTCGGGATCGGTCGCCGTCAGGCCCGGCATTGAGAAGGCCGGCTTGAAGTGAGCGCCGCGGCACTCGTCGCGAAGCAGCGCTCCCTTGAGGATCAGCTTTGCGATCGGGAACATGTCGCCGAGTGCCTTGGTGAACACAACGTTTTGGTTCGTCCAGTTGCCCGTGTCAGACACGGCACACCGTTTCCACCGCTCGGCCATTCGGCAGACCTCGTCGTAGGCGTGCGTGAGTTGGTCGTTGCGGCGAACCACCGTGGCGACCCGCGTCATCAGGTTGCCGAGTTCCTGGTGAAGCGTGTACGGGTTTTCGTCGCCTGCGGTCCGAGCGAGCAACTCGCGATGCCGCTCCTCGTGGCGACGGATCTCCGCGTCGAACAGCCGGGTGTGATCCCCCGCCGCCTTCGCGGACGCACCACAGACGTTGGCGAGGGTGGGAGCCACAAACAGACCACTGAAGATGCAGGAGAGGAGCGAGTTGGCTCCCAGCCGGTTGGCACCGTGGTACTGGTAGTCGCACTCGCCGATCGCGTAGAGGCCGGGGAGGCTCGTCTGCTGGTTGCGGAGTGAGCCTTCCAAGAGGCCGCCCGAGGCGCTCTTCTGGTAGTCCACCCAGAGCCCGCCCATCGAGTAGTGCACGGCAGGGAAGATCTTCATCGGCGTCACGCGCGGATCAACGCCCTGGAACTTCTCATAAATCTCGAGGATACCGCCGAGCTTGCGGTCGAGCGTCTCCTTCGGGATGTGCGTCAGGTCGAGGTAGACGCAGAGGCGGTCCTTTTCGACGGAGAGGCCGTCGGTGGTGCAGATGTCGAAGATCTCGCGGGTGGCGATGTCACGCGGCACGAGGTTGCCGTACTTCGGATACCGCTCCTCGAGGAAGTAGGAACGCTCGGCTTCGGGAATGCTCCGCGGATCACGCTGGTCCTGCGGCTTTCGCGGCACCCACACCCGGCCGCCTTCACCGCGAGCGCTCTCGCTCATCAGCCGCAGCTTGTCGGCGCCCGGGATGGCCGTGGGGTGCACCTGGATGAACTCGCCGTTTCCGTAGCACGCGCCCGCCTGATAGGCGCGGCTCACGGCGCTGCCGGTGCAGACCATCGACATCGTCGAGCGTCCGTAGATCAGTCCGTTGCCGCCCGTCGCCAGCACCACCGCGTCGGCCGCGAAGGCCTTGAACTGCATGGTGACGAGGTCCTGGCAGACGGCGCCGCAGCACCGACCGGCCTCATCGAGCACGGGCCCCAGGAAGTCCCAGAACTCCCACTTCTTGACCTTCCCCTCCACTTCCCAGCGGCGGACCTGCTCATCGAGGGCATAGAGGAGTTGCTGGCCGGTCGTGGCGCCGGCGAAGGCGGTTCGCTTGTAGAGCGTGCCGCCGAATCGCCGTTGATCGCGAAAGCCCTCCGACGTGCGATTGAAAGGCACACCGAGCCGGTCCATCAGGTCGATGATCTTCGGGCCCCAGTCCGCCATCTCCTTGACGGGCGGCTGGTGCTGAAGAAAGTCGCCTCCGTAGACGGTGTCGTCGAGGTGCTTCCACTCGCTGTCGCCCTGCTGCCGCGTGAGGGCGTTGACGCTGTTGATGCCCCCCTGGGCGCAGACGCTGTGCGACCGCTTGACCGGCACGAGGCTGACGAGGTCGACGTTGACCCCGAGTTCCGCCAGCCGCATGGTGGCTGCGAGGCCTGCAAGACCGCCGCCGACGACGAGAACCCTCGGTTGAGCCATGGTAGGAAATCCTGCGTGATGGATCAGTGGGTGGATGCGGGAATCGGCGACGGGGCCACGGCGCCACCGGGTACGGAGAGGGCCCGCTTTTGCTTTTCAGTCCAGACCTCGGCTTCCCGAGCCTTCGACACGTCGAGCGACCGGAAACCGCCGAGTGCCCCGAGGCCCGCGGCCGCAAGTCCGAGGCCAACAACGATGCTCACCACATTGGCCCGCCGCATGGCGGCCGGGCTCGTCCAGAGGCCCCAGGTGATGCCGAGCGTCCAGAGGCCATTGGAGAAATGAAACACCGTCGAGAGGATGCCGATGGTGTAGAGAATGGAGGTCAGGGTTGGTTGCAGCGCCGTGGCGGCGGTGCTGGCTGCTTGGTGGGGGTCGAACTTCCCCCCGCCAAACGGCTTCCCCAGCCAGTGCAACTGCATGATGTGCCAGACGATGAAGGCGAAGGCGATCATGCCCGTGGCCCGCTGGAGCGTGTACCGGACGTTCCCCACGTAGGCATACGACCCTACATTTGGCAGGCCGTTGGCGATGATCACGAAGCCCACCGCCGCGTGAAACAGCATTGGCAGGAAGATGAAGGCCCACTCGACAGGCACCAGGAGCGGGCCGAGCGAATGGATCATGTCCACCCGCGACTGGAACGTGCGGCCGTCATCCCCGGCGAGGATGGAGGCATTGGTCAGGAGGTGGACGGCCAGAAACGCGCCGACCGGAATGAGGCCCGAGAGCGAAAACAGCCGATAGATGACGAACTGGTGGCGTTCGAGGAACGACGGGGATGACTCGCTCACAATCGACCTCTGAGAGCGGCGCTGCCGCATTAGGGGGGGCGCAGAACTGGCCGCCGGACGGCGACGGCTCTGACTCGTCGACCCCGGGGAGTATAGGTCGACACCGCCGAGCGACAACGCCACTTCGCGATTTGGCGGCCGGATCAAGCGGTTTTATACTCAGGGCTTGGTGCCCGTCGGCTACGGAGAGTGGCTGGTGACGCAGAGTGACGACGAACCGGCCGATCTGACCGCGATACGCCATCGTGAGCACGAGCTCGTCGAGCACCATCCCGACGGGGTTGCTGTTCTCGATTCCAGCGGCGGCATCACCTGGGCCAATGAACGGCTCCAGAGTTGGTGCGGGCAGGGCGATCTCCGCGGTCAGGATTTTCTCAGTTCGCTGGCTGCCTGGGCGGTCGAGCACCGACCCACTGAAGTGAGTGACTTCCACGAGGCCCTTCTGGCCGGGCAGTCGCGGTCCGCGATCCTCAAGACCGCAGGCAACCGCTTCTTCGCCGTCCACGCCTCGGCCGCTTTCACTCCGGCCGACATCTCCTCCGGGCCACGGACCGTCGTCACCGTCCGCGATGTCACCCAGACAATCCTCGAGCAGCAGAAGCGGGCGGCGATCCACGCGGCAGGTCAGACGCTTGCCGACCTGTCGCCGGTGGAACTCGCCGACATGACCGTGAGCGAGCGGATTGAACTGCTCAAGAGCAACATCATCCACTACTCAAAAGACCTGCTGAAGTTCGACGTGCTTGAGATCCGGCTGCTCGACCGGCAGACCGGGCGACTCGAACCGCTGCTCGCCGAAGGCATGCAGCCCGAGGCCGAAGCGAGGATCCTTCACGCGAAGCCCGAGCACAATGGTGTCACCGGCTACGTGGCCGCCACGGGACACGCCTACTGGTGCAGCGACACGACCAAGGACCCGCTCTACCTGGAGGGCTGCAAGGGAGCCAAGAGTTCGATCACCGTGCCACTCATGCTCCACGACCAGGTGATTGGCACCTTCAACGTCGAGAGCCCCGAGCCCGGCGGGTTTGACGCGACCGACCTGCAGTTCCTCGAGATCTTTTCCCGCGACGTGGCCGCGGCTCTCAATACGCTCGAACTCCTCGTCGCCGAGAAGGCGACGACGGCGGCAGAGAGCATCGAGGCGATTCACGGAGCCGTCGCCCTGCCGGTGGACGACATCCTCAACGACGCCGTCAGTGTCATGGAAAAGTACATCGGCCACGACGCCGACGTCGTGGAGCGGCTTCAGCGAATCCTGAAGAATGCCCGCGACATCAAACAGGTGATCCAGAAGGTCGGCGAACAGATGGCCCCGAGTTCGGCCCACACGCAGCGGCGGCAGGGCGACCGCCGCCGGGCCCTGGTCGCCAAACGCATTCTCGTCGTCGATTCCGACGAGCAGGTGCGGCAAGCAGCCCACGCCCTGCTCGAACGGTCGGGCTGCACGGTGGAAACGGCCCGCGACGGTGCCGAGGCGGCGTCGATGGTGCGGGCCTGCCGCGGCGAGTGCTACGACGCGATCATCGCCGACATCCGCCTTCCCGACATGAGCGGCCACCAACTCCTCCTGCGGCTCCAGGAGATTCTCGACCCGGTGCCGCTGATCCTGATGACCGGATTCGGCTACGACCCCGGCCACTCGATCGTGAAGGCCCGCCAGGCCGGCATCGATCTGGTGCTCTTCAAGCCCTTTCGAATCGACCAACTTCTCGACACGGTTGAGAAATCGATCGTCCGCCGGCAGGCTGCCCCTGTGGCCGCCGCCGATCCGTCCGGTCAGGCCTGACGATTCAGGGCGGCTCCTCCACCCCCGCAATCGCCCCCTTTACCGGGGTTTTCCAGGGTGGACGTGGCCTTGACCCACGGTGACGGACCCGGGTACTTCTCCCGCCTCACGGATCGTTTCCCGCACAAGGAATCCGCGCATGTCACGCTGCCCCTCCCTGCGACCCGCGTTCGGCCCAGGCCGACCCGTGCCGGCCTCTCATGGCCGTCTCGTCGCTGTGGCGGCGGTCTTGCTCGCGTGTGGATGGGCCCATGCCGAGGATCTACCGTCCCCTGACGAGGCCAAGCCGCTCGACGAAAAGGCTGCCCGCAGGGTGATCGAGGACGCGATCAGCCAGGCGGCCAATCCAGCCGCCGCGAGCCCGTCCGCGAAGTCTGCCCCAACCAATGCAGCCGCTGCCGACAGCCTCCTGGTGGCCCGCATCTCGGCCGAGGTGGCCGCCAAGCAGCTCGAGGCCAAGCGGCTCTCGCAGAAGTCGCCAGCGGATGCCCTTGACCTGCTCGACACGACCGCCAAGGGACTCGACGACCAGCCGCTGCCGGAGGAAACCAAGACCCAGATCCTCCGGAGGATCGAGCGCACCCGCCGCGACATCGAGGAAGCCACCGGCAAGCGGCGGAACGAACTCGCCATGGAGAAGCAGGCGAGCCAGGTCGAAGCCCAGGTCGACCGCGAGCGGTCGCAGAAAGTGGAGGTCGACCAGCGCATCGCCATGCTCATCGAGGAATACAACACGCTCGTGGACGAGCGGCGGTTCGCCGAAGCAGAAGCGATCGCCAAGAAGGCCGGGCAACTCGCCCCCGATAACGCCGTGGTACGGCAGCTGCTCGCCCAGAGCCGGATGATTCGCCGCCTCGACGCCCAGAAGTCGATCGATGGGGAGCGTCAGGCCGGGTTCCTCGATGTCGCCGAGGATGTGGAGGCGTCGGGCACGCCGTTCGCTGGACCGATCAAGTTTCCCGAGACGAAGGATTGGCAGGACCTGACAAAGTCTCGGTCGCAGCGGCTGGCGGAAGGTCGCTCGCGGGCAACGGCGGCCGAGGTCGCCATTCTCAAGAAGCTCGACACCCAGGTGAAGCCTGGCTACCGCGGCCAGCCGCTGGCCGTCGTGATCGACTCCCTGGCGAAGCAGGCCGACGTAGCGATCCACCTCGACATGGTCGGCCTTGATCAGGAGGCAGTCCGCAGCGACACCCCGGTCACGCTCTCCCTCGACCAGTCGATCTCGCTGAAGAGTGCCCTCAGGCTCCTGCTCGAGCCGCTCCACCTCAGTTACGTCGTCAGGGACGAGGTCCTCAAGGTCACGAGCCCCCGGCTCGTGAAGGGAGACGTCTACGCCGTCACCTATCCCGTGGCCGACCTCGTGCTGCCGATCCCAAACTTCACTTCCGACGGCCTCGGCATCACCGGCGCCCTGCGCGATGGCTACAACCAAGTCGCCATGCGGAACAATCTTGCCGTGCAGGTCGGCCCGGCTCCCGCCGGAATCAATGCCGCTCGGGCAGGCGGCGACGGCACGCTCGATGCCACCTCGCTCGCCCAGTTGCAACTGGGCAGCGGAGGCCCGCCAGTGACCGGCTCGACGCCGTCGATTCCGTTCGGCCCACCTTCGGCGGGTGGCGGACAGCAGAACTTTCAGCCCCTCATGGATCTGATCCAGAGCACGGTGGCCCAGGATACCTGGGACACCCAGGGAGGCCCGGGCGCGATCCGGCCGTTCGAGACCAACCTGAGCCTCGTCGTCAGCCAGACCCAGGAAGTGCACGAGGAGATCGCGAACCTCCTCGAACAGCTCCGCCGCCTCCAGGACCTCCAGGTCACGATCGAGGTGCGGTTCATCACGCTCGCCGACACGTTCTTCGAGCGGATCGGTGTCGACTTCGACTTCAACATCCAGAGCGGCGTCAACCAACCGCTCAACATGACGGCGATTCCGACGCAGAGCAACGGCTCTGTGTCACCGTTCGCACAGGGCATCAACGCCGCGCCCGGTGGCCGTTCGCAGACGATCGGCCTCGACAACTCGGGCAATCCCGGCGTGGCCCTCTACAACTCAGGCGGCGTTGGGAACGCCGGCAACGGTGCAACCGGAGTGGGTGGCGTGGGCGGCACCGGGCTTGGTGGAACGGGCACAAACACGTCCAACGGCCAAAGCTTCTTTTCGATCCCCTTCCGCCAAAACAGCTTTGGCAGCGCCACCGTGCCGAGCCTCCCGGGCCTCCCCGACCCGGCCACGAGTGCCGCGAACTTCGGCTTCGCGATCCTCTCCGACATCGAGGCCTACTTCCTGATCCAGGCCGCTCAGGGCAACACGCGGTCGAACGTGATGCAAGCCCCGAAGGTTACGCTCTTCAATGGCCAGCAGGCCTTCGTGTCGGACACCCGCCAGCGTCCATTCGTGACGGCCGTCGTTCCGGTCGTGGGTGACTTCGCGGCCGCTCAGCAGCCAGTGATCACCGTGCTCAACGAGGGCACGGCGGTCAACGTGCAGGCAGTCGTGTCGAACGACCGACGGTTCGTACGGCTCACGCTCGTGCCGTTCTTCTCGCAGATCGGCAAAGTCGAGCAGTTCCAGTTCGAGGGCTCACGGTCCACGAAGTCGAAGACCAGCGACGAGAAGAGCGGCGCCGACGTCAAGGTGCCGGGTGCCGACGGACTCATCGGCGTAACGAACGGAGCTGCTGCGACTGGCGAACTCGAACTGCAGTCCAACGGCACCACGATCCAACTGCCGGAGTTCCTGTTCACCACCGTGACCACGACGGTGAGCGTGCCCGACGGTGGCACCGTGCTGCTCGGCGGCATCAAGCGTCTCCGCGAAGGCCGCAACGAGTTCGGCGTGCCGATCCTCTCAAAGGTTCCCTACATCAACCGCCTCTTCAAGAACGTCGGCCTCGGCCGCACGACAGACAGCCTGATGCTGATGGTCACGCCGCGGATCATCATCCAGGAAGAAGAGGAAGAGAAGCTCCTGGGCACGGCACGGCCGTGACAAGCGTCGTGCGGTTTGCCATCGTTGCTGGAGCGATCCTCGGCGGCGTGTCGGTGGCCAGCGGGGCGTTCGGCGCCCACGGGCTGAAGGCGGTGCTCGAGGCCTCCGGTCAGGCTGGCAACTGGGAAACGGCGGCGCGATACGGATTGTTTCACGCGCTGGCGCTGGTGGCCGTCGGATTGCTGGCGGCGGTCCGGCCCGACGCCACGGGGCTTGCCACCGCGGCGTGGTGCTTCCTGGCAGGCACGCTGATCTTCAGTGGCTGCCTCGCCGCCCTCGCCCTCACGGGCGTGAAACTCCTCGGCGCGATCGTGCCGATCGGCGGCCTGCTGTTGATTGCCGGCTGGGCCCGGCTTGCGATCGCCGCGGCTCGGCTCGCGGGCTGACGGCCCGGCGACCCTCAGCGGGCGGCTTCGAACTCCTGCTGGGCATCCCGCTGCTCAAGCGTGTTTTCGAACTCGGTCGCCTCGCGTTCCAGCCGACCATCGGTCTGCTCGGCGACATTTTCCCGGCTCGACGCCCGCAGTTCGTCGCGGGCGTCCTGCCGCGAGTTGGCGCTCGGTGCAAAAGGATCGTCGGAGGCTGGGGCCGGCTCGGCGGCAGGCTCCGGCATCTCCTCGGTTCGCGGCTTCCAGCCGGGCTGCGGCGAGTCGTTGGCGGCCGGTGCGGGCACGTCCTCGGCGCGGCCTTCGAAGGGATTCGCCTCGTCGACGCGGCGGTCCACGATCGGCCGTCGCGAGCGGAGCACATCGGGTTTGGCCCGCTCGACGTCCAGATAGCGGAGTTGACCGCGGCGCCGGTCCTCTTGGATCTGGGCCACGCGGGCCCGCGTCCGATGACGCTCGAGCTTGAGCCGGTCGCAGCCCTGCACCCGCTCGAGCGACTTCGCAACCGGCCACGCGCCGGTGCCCTCAGCCTCGCGAGACGCGCCGGCGGAGAAGTCGGCTTCAGCTTCGTCGGTGCGACCGAGCTTGAGGGCCGTCAGACCACGGTAGTACCAGGCCCGCGGATCGATCGTGCCCCCCTCGATCGCCTGCGAGAGTTCGTCGTAGGCCCGTTGGTAGTCCCCAGCGAAATAGGAGTGGACGCCGCTGCCGTAGGCGGCCGCCAGCGGCAGGCTCTCGATCGTGGCAGCGGCCGAAGCCGTCGCACCGTAGGCGGCCAGGCACGCGGCCACGACACCGACCGTTCGCCACCGCCGTCCCATCCACGCTGCCATGATTTCGTTCCTCATGCGTTCGGCCCCGGGCCCGCCACGGGGCCGACTCACCAACTCGGTCATCGGCCGATTCTAGCCTCGCGGACGGGCCGCCTCCGGCCGTGCCGGCACAATCGCCACCACCCCACCCCTCAGGACGGCCGCAGGGTTTTCCCGTCCCCGACAAGGCCCCGGGCCGCAGCATGGAGCCGAAATGTGGCTTCGTCGAGGAACGTAGCCGACCGGACGAGTTGCATCATCAGTGGCTGCCCCGGCCAGCCAAACGCCCCCAGCAGCCGATCAAAATCGGCCGGTGGGCAGCTCCCCTTGAGGTCGACCAGCAACACCCGGCCACCGCGTTCGTACGCATTGCCGTCCACCTGCCACCACGTCGGTGCCGCTCCGTCGCCGGTGCGGGAGCACGTCCACACGAATGAGCCGTCCGGCTCCGCATAGAGCCGCTCGATGGCAGCGAGCCGCTCAAACGCCGCATCAAACCCGATCGCCATCGGTGACGCGAGCAACTCCTTGTTGGGCACATCGAGCGTGGGCCACGTGCCCCACGCGTCGGCGAGCGGGGGCCCCGCCGTCGCCTCCGCGGGCTGGGATTGGAGTGTGATCTCGAAGGCGTAGAGCGGCGATGTCATGGGTGCAGGCGGTTGACGCGGTGCAACGGCCCCATCATGCCGCATCGACGATCCGGCTGCCATGCTCCGCCAGCGGCTCCTCGGCGCGGATCGCGACCACCGCCGCCCGCTGGTCGTCCGGAAGAATCGACTGCCACCGTGGCCAACCCTCCGCCTCCAGGCAGGCGATCAACTGCGGCACGTGCGGTTCTGCGGCTTCGGGGTTAGGGCCCAGGCAGACCACCGACGAGGCCGCCCCGGGACGGCTCAGGTGGCCGAGCACCAGGCCCGGTGAGCCGCGGGGCGGCTGGGGGCGGAGGCGGTCGAGGCCCACGGGAACAGCGATCTCCCTCGCGCA
>QWPO01000096.1 GCA_003669255.1 Planctomycetota bacterium
CGAAGGGATGCTCTTCTACAACATCCCGATGCGGTCGAGCGAGTTGGCTCGCGTGATCTCCGACTGCTACCAGACACTCGGACGGCGCAAGACGATCGACCTGCTTGATGACATGAACCGCGTCGGCTTCGGTTGGAGCACGAAGAGCGGCCTGTCGTTTGCCACCGACGATCTCATCACTCCCACGAGCAAGACTCGGATCATCGGCGACGCCGAGAAGGAAGTGATGAAGATCCTCAAGCGTTACCAGAAGGGTGTGATCACCGACGGCGAGCGGTACAACTCGGTGCTTGACGCCTGGACGCATGCCCGCGAGCAGATCACCAAGGAAATGATGGCGGAGCTTGAGCAGGATACGGACGCCAAGCCGACCCGCCGGCCCGGTTACGTCAACCCGATCCATCTGATGGCCCACTCCGGTGCCCGAGGTGGTGTCGAACAGATCCGTCAGCTCGCCGGTATGCGTGGCCTGATGGCGAAGCCGTCGGGCAAGATCATCGAGACGCCGATCAAGGCGAACTTCCGCGAAGGTCTGACGGTGCTCGAGTACTTCAGCTCGACGCACGGTGCCCGTAAGGGTCTCGCCGATACGGCCCTCAAGACGGCCGACTCGGGATACCTCACCCGTAAGCTTGCCGACGTGGCGCAGAACGTAGTCGTGACGATGCACGACTGTGGCACGACGCAGGGGATCACCAAGGGGGTGATTTACCGCGGCGAGAAGGTCGAAGTGAGCCTCGCCGACGGTATTCGCGGCCGTGTCAGCCGGTCCGACATCCGCAATCCGATCAGCGACGAGGTGATCGTCCACGAGGACGACCTGATCACGCCGACGATGGCGCGGCAGGTCGAGGAACTCGGCCTCGAGAAGATCCAGGTTCGCAGTCCGCTGACGTGCGAGGCACCGCTCGGCGTCTGCAGGCTCTGCTACGGCATGGACCTTTCCACGGGCTCGCTCGTGGAAGAGGGCATGGCGGTGGGCATCATCGCCGCACAGAGCATCGGCGAGCCGGGAACGCAGTTGACGATGCGAACCTTCCACATCGGTGGCGTGGGTCAGCGTGCCATCGAGGAGAGCGAGAGCAAGGCGAAGCGGGCTGGTACGGTGAAGTTCACCCGGCTTCGCACCGTGACCAACGAGCAGGGCGAGGCCGTCGTGCTCGCTCGCAACGGCGAGATCGCGATCTTCGACGCCAAGGGCCGCGAACTGGAAAAGTTCGAGATTCCGGCGGGTGCGATTCTGAAGGTCAAGGACAACGACGAGGTCAAGGCTGGCACGGTGCTCGTGCAGTGGGATCCGCACTCGATCCCGATTCTCTCCGAGGTGGCCGGCAAGGTCCGCTACGAAGACGTGATCGAGAACGAGACGCTCCGCCTCGAGAAGGACCCCAGCGGTCACTTGCGGCGCATGATCATGGAGCACAAGGGTGTGTACCACCCGCAGGTCGTGCTCGAGGACGAGTCGGGCAAGATCCTCGACTTCTACTATCTGCCGGAGAAGGCCTACATCGAGGTGTCGCCGGGCGAGATGGTCGCTGCTGGTCACATTCTCGCCAAGACGCCCCGCGAAGCGTCGGGCACGCAGGACATCACCGGTGGTCTGCCGCGAGTCACGGAGATCTTCGAGGCCCGCAAGCCCAAGGATCCGGCGATCATGGCCGAGATCGACGGCAAGGTGGAACTCCTCGGCGAGAAGCGCCGAGGCAAGCGGATGATCGTGGTCAAGAACGAGAGCGGCATCGAGCGGGAGCACCTGGTGACGCACGGCAAGCATCTCCGCGTGCACGCCGGCGACATCGTCAAGGCCGGCGAGGCGCTCGTCGATGGTCCGCTGGTGCCGCACGACATCCTCCGGATCTCGGGCGAGGAGGCGGTGCAGCAGTACCTCACCCGTGAGATCCAAAACGTCTACCGCAGCCAGCGGGTGGACATCGACGACAAGCACATTGAGATCATCGTTTCGCAGATGCTGCGGAAGGTGAAGATCGAGACCGTCGGCGATACGACGCTGCTGCCTGGCAGCGTGATGGACAAGTTCGAGTTCCGAACCGCCAACGACCGGGTCACCGAGTGCCTGCGGATTACCGACAAGGGCGACAGCGAGTTTGAGGTCGGGGCGATTGTGCCGAAGGACGTGCTCGCGCAGGCGAACGCCCAGATCGAGACACTCGGCGGAGCCGCCGCAAAGGGGGCAAAGCCGAAGCCGGCCACGGCGAGCACGCAGTTGCTCGGAATCACCAAGGCCAGCGTTCAGAGTTCGAGCTTCATCTCGGCGGCCAGTTTCCAGGAAACCACGAAGGTGCTGACCGAAGCCGCTCTTGCGGGGAAGGTCGACAACCTCGTGGGGCTCAAGGAGAACGTCATCCTCGGGCACTTGATCCCTGCCGGTACGGGCTTCAACACGTTCCAGTCCGCCGAGGTCCGCGTGCGGCCGGAGGCTCTGGAGTCGCTGCGGATGGATCGGGAGAACGTTCTGGCCCGGCAGTTCCCACTGCTCGAGGCGGCCGCTTCAAGTGACGTCGGTGCCGAAGGCACCGCCCAGACTGGTGACGCGAGCGTCGCCACGCTGGATGCCGGCGGCAACGAGTAACCCACGCGGACATCACGGAACGACGCGACCATACGGGCGTGGCCTACGGCGGAAGCCGGGCCACGCCCGTCGTCATATTCGGTGCGGCCCTCAGGATCGGGCCCTGAGGCGTTTTGCGGTTGGTTCCGCGCCGAAGTAGTGTCAGAGGTGGGCGGTCATCGCCGCCCGCGAGGACGACTCCATGACACCCGCATCCTGCAACCTTTCTCTCCTGATCGTCGCCGTCTGGGCATCGGTCGCGCTCGGACAGGCCGCCCCGTACAACCCCTACGCCGACGCACAAGATTCCCCGCCACCGCTCGCGGCGGACGGCACGATCCACTGGGGGACGTTCTACAAGTCGGCGAAGCTCCAGCAGTCTTACGAGCGGCTTTGGAACCTGGGGGCGTGCCGCGGTTCGAACAAGGCCATCACCGTGCCCGTCGCCGAGAACAAACTCGTCATCGACCGACTGCCGGAGGCTGAGTTCACGGGGGTTGTGCGGGCAGTGGTCGGCCAGGCCGCCGGCGGCATGGTCGCCTTTGACGAGTCGGATTCCACGGGAGGCGATCCCGAGCCGCTCGTCGCCCAGTTCCACCCGGCTGGCGTGACTCGGTTTCAGATCGGGGGTCGGGCACCGGCTTCCATCCTGACGACAGGGATGGTCATCAGGCTCCGCGCGGAAGTGGATGGCAAGGGGCATGTGATTCGGCCCGTCTCGAGTTTCGAGATCGTGACGCCGCCCGCGGGCTTCGTTCCCGACGCCGTTCGCCCGGACCAGCTTGAGACGATCGTCGGGACCGTCGTGAGCGTCCACAAGAACGTCGTCGGGCTCCGGGTGGACGCCGGCAAGGTGCGGCGGATCAGGCTGCAACTCGACCCGGATGCCATCGCGACGATCGACGCGGCCCGCCTCGACCTCGTCTCAACGGGCGACGAAATCAAGGTCAAGGGCCGCCTCTGGACGGGCGAGGGAGCCATGGGGGCCGGGACGATCTTCGTTTCTGACGTGGTCGTTTCGAAGCGTCCGCTGGCGGACACCGCTGTGGCCCAGCCAGGGCCACAAACCGTCGGCGCCCGCTGAGCCACTTCTGCGGATGGATGCTGGAACGCAGGCTGTACGGCCCGTACAGTGATGCGGTGGGCCGGAACGCCGGCCCCCTCCCGTGAAACCCGGTAGTGATGTTCCGATGGCGTCGCGAACCGTTCGAGCGGCTCATGCAGCAGCGGCCGGAGTCGTCGCCAGCCGGTCCCTCCAGCAGCGGCTTGCGACCGTGGCGCGGGCGGTAGCCGCCGTGGCCACAGGAAACCCGCGGGCGGAGGCCGTGCATCGCCTGCGGATTTCCGCCCGGCGTGCGACCGCCGCCATCACCGCCTTCCAGCCGTTCGTGCCACGGCGGCAGCGCCGGTGGTTCAAAAAATCGCTCCGCCGGATTCGCCGTGCGGCCGGAGAAGCCCGCGATCTCGACGTGCTCACCAGCCGTTGCAGGGCGGCGGCAGCGGCACGGCAATCCGCCGCCGCTGGAGTGGCCCGGCAGCGGCTTGCGGAGATGCTGGCGAAGAAAAGGCCGCAGACGCGACGCGGACTCGAGGACGAGATCACCCGCGTGCAGGGCTGTGGTTGGAAGAAGCAGACCGCCGCGCTGCTCGTGGCCGTCGAGTCGGCGGCGATGACCGAGACGATCGACTCGTACGCCCACCGGCGGTCGCGACGGCTTGTCAGGCGGTTTTTGGACCACCTCGACGACCGCTTCCGCGACGATCGCGAGATCCACCGGATGCGAATTGCTACGAAGAAGCTCCGGTATGCACTGGAAGTGTTTGCCGCCGCGGCACCGACGGCGGAGATCGCCGCCTGCGTTCGGGCCCTTCGTCGACTGCAGTCGCGGCTGGGCGAGTTCACCGACCATGTGGCCGCTGCCGAGCGACTCAAACTCTGGTCGCTGCGGGAAGCGGACGATCATGCCCGTCGGGCGTTCGCCCACGCGAGCCGACAGGAGTCGGTCTCGGCGAAGCGGGCCCGTCGCACGTGTATCCGCTGGTGGACAGCATCGCGTCGAGAGACGCTCGCACGACAACTGAAGCGCATCCTCCGGGGGAAGAAGACTGCATGACCGCGGCACGACAGGAACCAAGGCACACGACGAAGCATCGCGGGGCGTGGTGGCGTTTGCTGTGGTTGCTGCCAGTGCTCCTTGCCGTGGGCGTATGGCTGGCCGGACGGCCGCAACGCGAAACCACCGCAGCGCAGAGCCCCTTCGGGCCGACCGTCGTGGGGAGCCGAGCGTCGGCTGAGTCACCGCCGGGAATGGTCTGGGTGCCTGGCGGTGAGTTCTCGATGGGCTGCGCTGATCCCCGTGGTCTACCGTTCGGTGGGGCTGATCCCATGAAGGACGCGCGGCCAGTGCATCGCGTGAAGGTGGACGGCTACTGGATGGATGCGCACGAGGTCACCAATGACCAGTTCGCCGAGTTCGTGAAGGCGACCGGGTATGCGACCGTGGCGGAGCGGCCGCCTCGGGCTGAGGACTTCCCGGGCGCGCTGCCTGAGAATCTCGTCGCCGGATCGATCGTGTTCACGCCACCGGCCGAGCAAGTGCCGCTGAGGGATGCCACCGGGATGGCGCATCTCCGCTGGTGGGCCTATGTTCCCGGCGCCTGCTGGAAGCATCCAGAGGGCCCCGACAGCGACCTCACCGGCAAGGGTGACCAGCCGGTGGTCCACGTGGCCTTCGAGGACGCCGAAGCCTACGCGGCGTGGGCAGGCAAGCGGCTGCCCACGGAGGCGGAATGGGAGTGTGCGGCGCGTGGCGGGCTTGCCGGTGCGACCTATCCATGGGGCGACGAGTTCAAGCCCGGCGGCCGCTGCATGGCGAACACCTGGCAAGGACGATTTCCAGGTGAGAACACCGCAGACGACGGCTTCCCGAGCATCGCACCAGTGGGCCGCTATCCCGCCAACGCGTACGGACTCCACGACATGTCGGGGAACGTCTGGGAATGGTGCAGCGACTGGTATCGCCCCGACACGTACGCCCGGGATGCCGGGGAGGGCGTCTCGGTCAACCCACGAGGGCCGACCGACAGCCACGACCCCGCGGAGCCGGGGCAGCCCAAGCGGATCCAACGGGGCGGATCGTTCCTGTGCAGCGACCAGTATTGTTCCCGTTACATCGTCGGCACCCGTGGGAAAGGTGAGGTGTCGAGTGCGACGAACCACTGCGGCTTCCGCTGCGTGAAGTCGCCGGATCGGTGAACGGTTCTCCTACGGGTTACGCATGATCCTTGCGAGTCTGTTTGTCCAAGCCCAACGCCGTGAGGCGCGGGGTGAACCGCCCACAGACGCCGTGTCCAGCGTTGTTCGCCCGCGGCCTCACGGCCGGTCGGCTTTCGCTCGCCACGAACTCGACGCGCGAGGATCAAGTGTGCTCCGTATCAACTCTTCTTCGCCATCAGCCGGCGGAGATCGGCCAGCGATCGCGTGTTGGCAACGTGGCTTTTCTCGAGGCCGGCACGACGGGCCTGGAGGATACCGCACCGCATGACGTCGAGGCCGCGGATCGAGTGGGCGTCGGTCGAGATGACAACTGGTACTCCGGCCTGCCGAGCCGCGGCGGCGTGACGGTCATCGAGGTCGAGCCTCCACGGGTTGGCGTTGATCTCGAGAAAGGTGCCCGTCCGGGCGGCCGCCTGGATGACGGCATTGATGTCGACGTCGTAGGCGGGGCGTCGGTTGATCAGTCGCCCCGTCGGATGGCCGATCACCCGAACGAACGGATTCTCGATCGCCTCGATGATCCGCGCCGTGATCCGGTCGCGGGGTTGCTGCTGTCCGTAGTGCAGGCTGGCCACGACCCAGTCGGCCCGGGTGAGGACCTCGTCAGGAAGGTCAAGACCACCCTTCTCGAGCATGTCGACCTCGATCCCCTTGAGCACCGTGATCGGGGGCGGGCCGTCGGTAGCGAGCGACTCATTGAGCCGGTCAATTTCCTCCCACTGCCTCAGCAGTCGTGTGCGGTCGAGTCCGCGTGCCATCGTCACCCGCTGGCCATGGTCGGTGATCGCTATGTATTCGAGGCCGCGGCCAATCGCCGCCCGGACCATGTCGGCGAGCGTATCCTCGCCGTCGGTCGCGGTCGTGTGCATGTGGAGATCGCCGCGGATATCGGCGAGTTCGACGAGCGTCGGCAACGCGCCCCGTTCGGCACGTTCAAACTCGTCGCTCCCTTCGCGGAGCTCGGGTGGGATCCAAGGCAGTCCCACGGCCTCATAGACCTCGGCCTCGGAACGACCGGCGAGCACGTCGCCGCGGGTGTGGTGGCCATCGGCGGAGGCATTGAGCTTGTGCACCCCGTATTCGTTGATTGTCAGGCCGCGGTCCCTGGCCCGCGACCGGAGCTTGACGTTGTGCTCCTTCGAGCCGGTGAAGTACTGCAGCGCCGCCCCAAACGAGTCCTCCGCCACCACGCGGAGATCGATCTGGATGTCCCGCGGGCCGCGGATGCTCGTCTTGGTGTCGCCGCGTTGCAGCACCGCGGCCATGCCGTGCCATCGCTCCAGGTGGTCCATCACGGCGGCGGCCGCCCGGCTATCGACCACCACGTCGAGGTCGCCCACCGTTTCGCGGCCCCGCCGCCAGCTCCCTGCTCCCTCGACCTGCCGAGCCTCCGGGCACTGCCGCATCCAGCCGAGCACGTCTTGGACGATGGCGTCGGCGTCATTCCAGAGCATCCGGGCGTGGGCCGGATCCTTGGCGAAGGCGATGTTGTCGAGAATTGCCGCCTGCGTTTTGGCGCCGAAGCCTTTCACCGACTCGACCCGCTTCTCGCGGCAGGCCTGTTCGAGAGCTTCCAGCGAGTCGATTCCCAGCGACTCCACGAGTTGCTTCACCTTCTTCGGGCCAAGCCCTGGCACCCGCATCAGTTCGAAGGCGGCCGCGGGCACCTGGCTCTTGAGTTCCTCGAGCAGGGGAAGTCTGCCGGTATCGAGAAGCCCCTCGATTTTTCCGGCGAGGTCGTCGCCGATGCCGTCGAGATCCGTCAGGGCTCGGTTCGTATCGGCACGAACAGTGGCCAACGGTTCGACCAGCCCGCCGATGGTGTGGGCCGCGTTGCGGTAGGCACGCACGCGAAACACGTTGCCACCCTGGTATTCGAGCAGGTCCGCGACGTGGTCGAAGACGGCGGCGATTTCAGAGTTGGTCACGGACCGCATGGCTCCAGGGGCCGGGCGACTGGAGCCCGACCACCGGAAGTGTTAGCGGAACGGCCTGCGGCGGCAAGCGGCTTGCCCGCCGCGGCTCGCGGTCACTGCTGGAGTCGAGCCGGCAGCGCGGCGGTCGGGTAACCGGGCCGTCTCCCATTGGGGAGCGGGTCGAGCATGGCTGGCTGCCACGAGGTGGTGTGGCTCGTCGGTTCAAGGAGACGGGGAAAGGCATTCGTGGAAGCCTTCGGCCCCTGGCCGGGAAGGACCGGCATGCCCAGCGGCGCTGCTGAGGGAGCCGCTCCGGCGGCAGGACTGGCCGCACCGGGGATGGTGAAACCGTTGATGCCCGTGGCCGGCTGTGGCACGGTGGTGGTGCCGGTGGGAGCCGGAGTCGCGAACGGTGGAAGGGTAGGGGTGGCAGAGCCCGCTGGGGGTGCCACGGGGATCGCGGCCGATTTGGGCAGTTCCGGAATGGGCTTCAGCGACGGTGCCGGCGCCACCGACGGGGTTGGCGAGAGGGGCTGCGGCTGCGTCGGCTGCGGCTGGATGCCGGCTTGCGGAGCCACGGGAATCGCATATCCGCTCTGGGGTGTGATTGGCTGCTGATAGGTTTGCGGCACGGAAGCAGGCGGCGCTGAGCCAGGGACCAGCTGCTGCGGAATGTCGGCACCGGCGGCACCCCAGCCCTGCGGCGCTGTCTGGACCGGAGCGGTGAACGGGCTGACGGCCGGAGCAGAGACGGCTGGTGCTGGAGCAGCCATGCCGGGAGGGGCCATGGCAGGCTGGGCCGCCGGATAGCCGCCACCGTAGCCTGGCTGCATCTGTACGTACTTCGTCGTGGTGACGGCGCGATACTGCGTCACGGGCACGTTCACCGCCTGCTGGACGTACTGGGTGACAGGCTGCATGCATTCCCGGGTGCAGCCCGTGCACGGATCGACCTCGCAGGAAGGCTTGTAGGTGGTGACCGGCACGTTTTGGTACTGCGTGCGGTAGGTCGTTTCAGGCACGTAGCTCGTCTGCTGGACGGGCACCATCACGGGGGGCGGAGGCGCCGCGATTGGAGCGGCGATGGGTGCGACCATCGGTGCGGCCACCGGGGCAACAGCGTAGACGGGCGCCTTCTTGAAGCACGCTCCGCAGCCTGCAAAGAGGTCGTTGAAGCAGCATTGGGCCCGGGCATCAAGGCCGCCCATGACCTGAAAGCCGACTGCAGCCACGAGGGCCACGGACATCCGACGCATCGTCATCACACGTTCCTCCGCTGGCCGTCGCTGTGGGGGAATGCCCGCAGAACCGACGGCAACACGCAAACGTAGGTTGCGCGGCTGTCGCGACGTGACGAAAAACCAGCCGATGGATCGTGAATTTTGCTCAGCGGCGTCGCACAATCGGCGCGTCCCTCATGACCGCCATATTCGGCCTGCCCGGCGTCGGATCGAAGCGGACGTGCGTCAGGGCCGCCGCTCCTCGAAGCGGTCATACAGCGCTGCCAGCGTGTCGCGGACATTGCCCCGATGGCATCGAAAAGCCTGCTCGACGTCGTCCGGCAGGATCGAGCCGTGGTGATCGGGCAGCCGTTCGATGATCGCGGCCACCAACGCCGGTGACGACTCGTGGCGGGCGAGCACGGGAAGGCCGATCGGTCGATGGGCCGTTGTGATCAGGGCCGTTCGCCGCCAGCGTGCCATGGCGACGATCAACACGCCAACTCCCCAGGGGAGTTGTTCCCAGCCGTCCACAGCCACGATGTGGCCGGACCCGGCCGTCGCCACGGAACTCAGGGCGGGCCATGCATCGGCCCAGGACCGCACCTGCACGAACGACGTGGCACGACCCGCGGCGGCGGCGGCGGCGATCAGGGCATGCACCAGGGTGGTCTTGCCGCGGCCGTGTGGGCCTTCGATAACCCAGCAGCCGTCATGGATGCGGTCGAGCAATCGTCCCACATCGAGCGGTCGGCCGCTCGCGTCGAGGGGAGGCACGGCCCCCGGCCTTGTGTAGCGGGTCGAGAATGGATTCGCGGACGTCAGTCGGGACGCCGTCGGCACCGCGTTGTGCGCACCAGGAGCAACAGGAGCGGGCATCACGGGATGGTCATCAGCGGGCGGGCGGGCGGGAGAAGGCCGACGGTGAACTCGTGCTCGGAGACATAGTCTCGGCCGCTGTCGAAAAAGAATCGGATGCGAACACACCAGCGAATCTTGACGACCACTCCCTCGTAGGAGAGCGGGCTGTGGGGCAGGCGGCAGGAGAACTGGCCCATGGGGGCGTTCGGCGGCAGGCGTTCGGGTGCGACAACCCGCTCGAAGAAGTGTACGCCGAGATCCTCCTCTCCCTTGCCCTCGGTAAACCACAGCACGGAATGCTCAACGGCCCGCGGTGGCTCGTCGTCGAGACCCTCGACCTCGTACCGCACCTCGACCGGGTCGAGGGGCTCGTAGTGGCGGTCGCCATGCGAGAATAGTGCGACCACGCGAGGTGTTGGCCGGAGGCCCTCTTGAGCAGTACTCACGGGAAAGCCTCCCGCCGCAGACCTCCGTGGTCGATCGTCGGCTCTGCCGGAAAGACCACGAGCGGGAACGTGCGGACAAACCCCGGCCAGCCCGCGGGCTGGCCATGCACGGCAATACTCCACCGGACCGCATTGTGCTGGGATGCGAACGAATGCATCGCATCGTGGGGAATCGTGAACGCCTCTCGGGCTTCGAACCGTGCGCCGGGCGTGAGCTGCAGGTCGACCCAGGTCCGAATGTCGCAGGCCCAGACGGTCATTCGTTCCGTGCGGGTGTCGGTGCCCTGCGTGAAGGTGGCCTGCTCTTCGAGGGTCAGCGCGAGCCGCAGCGAATCGAGCGTCCCGGAACCACCCTGAGCCAGCAGCACCTCGTACCTGCCGCCTGGGCGGAGCGGCTGGGCGGAGATCTCGAGCTGCGTCGGTCCCACGGCCGTGGTGAGCAGGCCTCGCCTGATGAATAGCACCAGGCTGGCGATGCCAACGGCAGCGAACGGAACAAGCAGTGTGAGCAGGAGCCAGTCGATCTTCCCGCGGACGAGGTCCACGACGGCCCCGACGCCGAGCACCGCCAGCACCGAGTTCCAGAGGAAGGCAAACAGACCGAAGCCGAGTAGCGTCCAGTTCTCGGGGCTCTCGATTGGGAGACGGTAGGGGAGAACAGTGCCCGGCGAGTTCACGAGGTCATCGCAGGCCGGAACGCCCGGATGCTCAGCCGCCTGCCGCGGGCCGGCGGCGAGCGGGTCGAGGAGATCGGAGAATCGTGAGGGGACTGCGCACCGCTCCTCCGACCGTCCCCACCGCCGGATCGCACGGGCCAGACCCATTCCGCCAAACGAGATCAGCGCGCCGGGCAACAGCAGCGTGAGCAGCCACATCCACCAGTTGTAGCCCCGCTCCAGGACGACCGTGGCGGGAGCCGTAGGGTCGTACCATCCCGGGACGGTGTCGCCGAGCTTCCAGGCCGACAGCGCGGCGACCGCCTTTGCTCGGTCGCTCGCCGTGGTGCTGCGCGAGGGAGTGCTCCACGACTCTGTAGGGCTGCCGGCCACGTCGTAGCGGACGCGGAGGCACGGCTGCCACGTGAAGGAACTGCTACGGTCGGCAGCGACGACGGTGCGTCGCACGAGTCCCTTGCCCAGGACCGTACAGTCGGTTGCCAGGAAGTGCTGGTTGATCCGCCACTCCGGAACCGCCACACCGGAGAGGAGTAGGCCTGAAAAGACGATCCCTGCGGCAAGCAAGGCCGCATGGAATGCGGCATCGCCGAGCGAGGCCCAGGCCTGAGAGCCGGTCCGGCGATGGCCGCGCTTCTTGCCGAAAAACCGCGGAAATCTCACTCGCGAACTCCTCGCCTCCTTGGCGGGAGCCGGTCAGATGCAGCGGGCCGCCGCCTCCGGCTGCCGTACGCCCAGCTCGCCCGAGGATGACTGCACACGGAAGAAACCGATCTTCTCCAGAGATTTGTAGACCTCTTCGAGCGTCTTCTCGCCGAAGTTCGAGATCGACAGCAGATCAGCCCGCGTGCAGTTAAGGAGGTCGTGGACGGTAAAGATGCCCTTCTCCTCGAGGCAGTTCGTCGTGCGGACGGAGAGGCCGATCTCGGCCGTGCTCATTTCGAGCTTCTCCGCCATTTCGTCGGACTGCATCATGTTTTTGTATGGCACTCGCGGCATGGGGTCCCTCCCGTGCGAATCGACGTAGTGGTTTGGCCGCCCGGGCGTGAGGCCCAGCGAGCAGGCAATGAATATACTCCAATTGGCTGAGAATCGACTACATCGCCTCAGCAGGACCACCCGCGTGGGCCTCGCCTCGTGCTGAATTGTGCCGTTCCAGACCGTGACAGCATCATCTTTCGCCTCCCTGAACGAGTCTCAGCGCCGTGCTGCGAGCCACGTCGAGGGCCCGCTCTTGGTGCTAGCAGGCCCTGGCAGCGGCAAGACCCGCGTGGTCACTCACCGGATTGCGCACCTGATCGCAGAGGGGGTGCCGCCCGAGCGGATCGTGGCCCTGACCTTCACCAACAAGGCAGCCGACGAAATGCGGCACCGCGTGGCCAACCTCGTGGGGCCGCAGCCGGTGGAGATGGGCACCTTCCACCGATTCGCGGCCCGGCTGATCCGTCGCCACGCTCGGCTCGTCGGGCTGACGAGCGACTACTCCATCCTCGACCCCGATGATGCGGCCGCCACGCTGAAGCGGGCCGTGAAATCGATTGGCCTTGCCGCCACGCACACGCCGGTCGACCGGATTGCCGGGATCATCTCCCGGGCGAAAAACGACCTGCTCACGCCGGCCACCTTCGAGCCCGGCTGGGGAAAACCCGCCGAGGATCTGGCGCTGCGGGTCTGGCCGATCTACCAGCAGATGCTCGTGCGGGCCAACGCGGTCGATTTCGATGACCTGCTCGTGCACGTGGCCACGGTTCTCGCGGAGAACCCCGACCTCCGCCGCGAACTCGATGCCCGGCACCGCTTCATCCTCGTAGACGAATACCAGGACACCAACGCCGTTCAGTATGCGATCCTCCGTGGCCTGTCGATCGAACACCCGCATCTCGCCGTGACCGGCGATCCCGATCAGGCGATCTATGGATGGCGGGGCGCGAGCATTCGCAACATCCTCGAGTTCGAGCGGGACTATCCCACCGCGCAGGTCGTGAAACTGGAGGACAACTACCGGAGCACGGCGAATATTCTGGGGACGGCCGACCGCCTGATCGCCCACAACTCCAGGCGGAAGCACAAACGACTCGTCACCACTGCAGGGCCTGGCGCGCCGGTGCGGATCGTGCTCGATGGCTCGGGACTCGAGGAGGCCGAGCGTATCGCTTCCGAGATCGCCACGTCGGTGCTCGCTGGCCGCCGGGCGCCGCGGGACTTCGCGATTCTCTTCCGCGCCAACGCGCTCTCCCGCTCCTTCGAACTCGCCCTGCGGACCAGGGGCGTGTCCTACCAACTCGTTCGCGGCCTCGAGTTCTTCAAGCGACGCGAGATTCGCGACGTTGTCGCGTGGCTACGATTGCTCCGCAACCCGCGGGACGACGAGGCTCTGCTCCGCGTGGTCAACGTGCCGCCCCGGGGGATCGGCCGCCAGTCACTCGACCGGCTCGCAGCCTGGGCCGAGGATCACGGGGCTACCCGGCTCGACGCCGTGGCGAACGCCGCCGCGATTCCCGGCATGCCCAAACGGGCGGCGATCGCGTGTGCCGGTTTTGCGAGGCTCGTGGCCGAACTGACGGCCGTGGCCGGAAAGGAATCGTCGGTTGCCGCGATTCTTGAGGCGGTGCTTGAGCGGACGGGCTACCGCGCGATGCTCGCGGAGGAGCAGGACGAGGACGAAGAGGGACAGGACCGACTCTCCAACGTCGAAGAACTCGTGACCGCGGCCCGGCAGTTCGACGATGGTTTCACGGCTCCCGTAGACGACCCGTCTGCCGTCGATCCGCTCGGCGGATTTCTTGAGACGACAGCACTCGTCGCCGATGCCGATGCGTGGGACGCCTCGGCCGACCGGGTGGCGTTGATGACGCTCCATGCGGCTAAGGGCTTGGAGTTTCCGGTTGTTTACATCGTCGCCATGGAGGACGGCATCCTTCCGCACGAGCGGAGCCTCGACCGTCCGGAGCACCTCGAGGAGGAGCGGCGGCTGGTGTTTGTGGGGATCACTCGGGGCCGCGAGGAGGTCCACGCGAGTTGCGCCCGCATGCGAGACTACCGGGGCACGCGACGGATCTCGGCGCCGAGTCTGTTCCTCGCCGAGATGCAGGGTTCTGAAACGGTGGTGGTGGGCACCGAGGCGCCGAGGGATACCGACTTCGATCCCTTCGGCGATGCTGCGGCGCGGCAGAGCGAGGATTTCGACGACTTCGCGCAGGATGAACCGCGGCCCCGATCCTCATCACTGGTACGCCGTGATGGACTCACGGTCGATCTCGAAGACTCGCAGGATGACTCGCCGCCGCCCCCACCGCCGCCACGAAGGCGGCGGGGCGTTGACGCGGCGATCGAGCGGGCCACCGATCTGGCGATGCGGATGGCCGGTGAAGGAAAGCCGCGGCGCGAGTATGCGAAGGGCCAGCGGGTGAGGCACGAAGAATACGGCGAGGGAGTGATCGCCGGCATCAGTGGCAGCGGCCCACGCTCGATCGGCACGGTGATCTTCGACGGCCCGGCCGGCACGAGGAAGTTCATCCTCGGCCACGGTGCGCTCGAGCCCGTCGAGGAGTGATCCGTATCGTGGCTCGACGGAGCACGGCGGCTTCGGGTCAGGACCGGCCGTGGGCTCGCCACCACTCGACGGTGGTCTTCAGGCCGGCGTCGAAGTCCTGCTTGGGCGTCCATCCGAGCAGCGATTTCGCGCGGGAGATGTCGAGGCCGCGGCGGGGCTGACCGTCGGGCTTCGTGGTGTCCCACACGACTCGACCGCGGTAATCGCAGGCCGCGGCGATCTTCGTGACGAGGTCACGGATCGCGATCTCGATGCCGCCACCGAGGTTGATCGGTACGGGTTCGTCCATCACCTCGGCGGCGCGGACGATCCCCTCAGCGGCGTCATCCACGTAGAGGAACTCCCGGGTGGCCGATCCGGTACCCCAGCAGACCACTTCCGGGGCATCGGCCAACCGGGCCTCCTCGCACTTGCGGATCAGGGCCGGGATCACGTGGCTTGACGCCGGATCGAAGTTGTCGGCCGGACCGTAGAGGTTCACCGGTACGACGACGGTGCTGGCCAGGCCGTACTCGCGGCGGTAGCCGTCGAGCATCACGAAGATGGCCTTCTTGGCGACGCCGTAGGGGGCATTCGTCTCCTCCGGGTAGCCGTTCCAGATGTCGTCTTCCTGGAACGGGACGGGGCAGTACTTGGGGTACGCGCACACGGTACCCGTGTGAACGAACTTCTTCAGGCCGACGCGGCGGGCGTGCTCCACGAGGTGCATGCCCATCGCCATGTTGGCGTAGAAGAACCTTCCGGGGTGGGCCATGTTGGCTCCGATGCCCCCCACCTCCGCCGCGAGGTGGATCACCACGTCAGGCTGAGCCATGTCGTACAGTCGGGCGACGTCACCCTCGACCGTGAGGTCGAAGTCGCGGCGCCGGGGCACGACGATGTTGGCGTCGGGCACGCCCCGCTCGCGGAGCACGTGAGTCACGGCCTTTCCCAGAAAGCCTGCTCCACCGGTGACGACGATCCGCTGGCTCGCGAGTTTCATCATGGGGCGTGGTCCTGCCGGTGCCTTCCGTCAGCGGTTGGGCAGGCCCGAATCATGACCAGCGGCGATCAGCACCTGCTCCTTGCGGGCGAGGTCGAGATCGGCGTCGACCATCAGGTCGATCAGCCCGTCGAACGAAACCTTGGGCTTCCAGCCGAGTTTCCGCCGCGCCTTCGTCGAGGTGCCCAGCAGCAGTTCCACCTCGGCCGGCCTGAAGTAGCGGGAATCGATTTCGACGTAGTCGTGGTAGTCCATGCCGAGTCGGGCGAACACCTTCTCGCAGAACTCGCTCACCGCATGGGTCTCGTCGGTGGAGATCACGTAATCATCGGGCTCGTCCTGCTGCAGCATGAGCCACATCGCTTCGACGTAGTCGCCGGCGAACCCCCAGTCCCGCTTGGCATCGAGGTTGCCGAGGTAGAGTTTCTTCTGGAGACCGAGCTTGATTCGCGTGGCGGCCCGTGTGATCTTCCGCGTCACGAAGGTCTCGCCGCGGCGGGGGCTCTCGTGGTTGAAAAGAATCCCACAGGAGCCGTGGATGCCGTAGCTCTCGCGATAGTTGACCGTGATCCAGTGGGCATAGAGCTTGGCCACGCCATACGGGCTGCGGGGATAGAAGGGCGTGGTCTCCGACTGCGGTGTTTCCACCACCTTCCCGTACATCTCCGAGCTGGAGGCCTGGTAGAAGCGGATCTGGGCGCCGACCGCGTCCTGACAGTCGCGGATCGCCTCGAGCAGCCGGAGGGTACCCACGGCGGTCACGTCGGCCGTGTACGTCGGCTGGTCGAAACTCACCCGCACGTGGCTCTGGGCCGCGAGGTTGTAGACCTCCGTCGGCCGGATCTCGCGGATCAGACGGGCCAGGCCGTTGCCGTCGGCCATGTCACCGTGATGCAGAACGAGCGGCCGCTCCATCTCGTGGATGTCGCGGTAGAGGTGCTCGATCCGCTGTGTGCCAAACGTGCTCGACCGGCGCACCAGGCCATGGACTTCGTACCCCTTGTCGAGGAGCAGTTCGGCCAGATACGAACCATCCTGTCCGGTGATGCCCGTGATCAGGGCCCGCTTCGAGGAAATCGGCATGTGATTCTCACTTCCAGGTGATGTCCGCCCTGTCCAGCGCGGGCCGCGAACAGGAGAGATTATCCGCGACGGCGGAACACCCCAAGGGTTACCGTGATAAACCGCCCGGGGGCGACAGTCTCAGCCCCCAGCGGCAGACTCAGGTGCACCGGCGGCGGGCGTTTCCGGCTGGTTGCCCTCGGCCGGTGGGCTCGTGGCTGCAGGTTCGTCGCCAGAGCCCCGAATCGCCGTGTCCAGCATGGGCAATAGCTGAGAGATGAAATCCTCGCACTCCACCATCGCCTGGGAACTGGTCAGTCGCGTTTCATCAACGATGGCGTAGAGCTTGTAGACGGCGGGTTCATGAACGAGTGCGATGCGGGCAATCTGCGGCGCGACCCAACTGCGGCTGGCCGTCACGTCCTCCTTGTCGATCTCGGCCTCGTCGCGGATGCCATACGTCCAGAAGATGCGGAGCGTCTGGCCGGTCTTGCGGAACGTGCCGGTGAAGGTCTCCGCCTCGCGGCCGTCGGCGAGCTGCATCTTTTGGCGATGCTCGGCCTCACCGATCTCGAACCCGGCGCCGGGATAGCAGCGGTCGGGAGTGTGGCCAGAGGCGTCGTGGGGACGGGCGCAGACGACGAAGGCCGAGACTCGTGCCTTTGTTCGCGTGTTGCGGTAGAGCCGCGAGATGTAGCCCACCGCACCGGCGCGCTCGAGTTCCTTCGGATCAGCCTCGAGTTCCCGCTCGACTTCCCAGCCACCGAAGGACTTGGGGAACCGCTCCTCGAGGAGTGTGGCGGCCTCCTGGAGATCCTTGGAGACGCTCTTGTCTTTCCAGCGTTCCGTCAGAAAACCCTGGGCGACCGTGACGCCGAGCACCAGCGCCACCGTGCCGGCCAGCGTGAGCATTCCCGAAGCCGGAGACTTCATGGCGATTCAGGTTCCTATGGCAAGCGATTCGGAGCCCCTAGGCGGGGCAAACGAGGCGAGGCAAACGGGTCAAGGCAACAATCAGACCGGAGCGGGCGAAGCGTAGAGCCGCCGAGGCGCGGAGTCGGACACGCCATTGACCACCGTGCCCAGAACACGAATGCCGACCGAGCGGAGCCGATCGACGGCGCTGTTGACCTGCGGAACGCGGCTCACGTCGCGCATCGTCGCCACGATGGCAAGATCGCTCAGTTGGCCAAGGAGGAGCACGTCGGCAAACGCGAGCACCGGACCGGCATCGATCACAATGGTATCGAACGACTCGCGAAAGCCCTTGATGATGGCTGCCGACTCAGGGCGGGAGAGCGCGGTGATGGCGGCGTAGTCGCACGCGCCGCCGGTGACCGCGAACAGGCCGTCGATCGCGGTGGGCTGTACCACTTCATCGGCCGAAATCTCACCACGAAGCAACTCCGGAAGGCCCGCCCGCAGATCGAGGCCAAGGGCGAGGTGGACGTTCGGGTGACGCAGATCGCCGTCGAGTAGCAGCGTCCGCTTCCCGGAGCGTGCGAGGCTCGCGGCGAGTTGGGCCGCGAACGTGGTCTTGCCTTCGTGCTCGACGGCACTGGTGACGAGAATCGCCTTCGGAGACTCGCGGCCGGTCTGGCTGACCACGGCGCGGATGCCGTCGACACACTCGGCCACGTGTCCATCGTTCGGACGCCGGCGCGAACGCGAAATCCGCGGCAAGGTGCCGATCACCCGCAGGCCGACCCGCTGGGAGACTTCCTCGGGGACGCTGAGCCGGTCCCGGAGATATTCAAAGAGCACAACAGTGCCGCCGCCGAGAACAAGGCCTGCGAGCGCCGCGAGGCCTGAGAGCATCGTGCGGAACAGATCATCACTTCCCTCTGGCACGCTCGCTTCCTCGATCAACTCCACGCGATTCGGCATGTTGACGTCGATCTCGGTCGCATTGAGCTGCACGCCCATCTGGTCGGTGACCTTCATGAGCTGCTCAATCTCCTGCTTGCGGGACATCAGGTCCGCATTGGCGGCTCCCAGAGCCTTCACCTCGGTGGCGACGCGATCAAAATCCTTCGTCGTCTGCTCGAGCTGCTGGGAGAGGATTTCCCGCCGCATCCGCAGGACGATGGGGCTCTCGGCCGCGGCACCGGTGCGGCGGGTGGACGAATCCATGGCGAGCTGAGCGACGATCTGCGGCCGGAGATCTTCCTTGCGATCCTCGAGTCGCTTGACCATCGCGTCTCGCATCGCCTCGAGCCGCTTGACGGCTGGATCGTTGCCGCCGCGGGCGCTCCGCCCGGTCTGATACGACATCGACTCCTCGATGGCAGACAGCCGCTCGCGGAGTTCGGCGAACTCAGGGTCGCGGAGAAGCAACGCGTCGACGGTCTCTTCCGGAACTGACTGCTCCAGCGAAATCTCACCGCGGTCCTTGGCATCCATGATCGCCAGTTCCGCGTCGATGAGCGTCAGGTCGCGCTGCGTTTGATTGAGCTGTGCTCGCAGGGTGCCGAGGTGATCGAGCAGGAGGCTTCGCTGCGTGGCTACTTCCGCACTGTCGATGGTGCCGAGCGACTTGGCGAGATTGTTATAGGTGTCGAGGCTGGCCCGCACCTCCGCCATGTTTTCCTTGTACTTCCGCTCGAGGGTGTCGCGCCGCTGGAGCCGCTCCGACTTCTCCTTGTTGACGACGTCGGTGAGGTAGGCGTTGGTCACCGCGTTGACGATTTGCGTCACCTCTTTGGCATTCTCGCCGCGCATCCGCACCTGAACGACTTCCGACTCCATCGGAGCCGAAACCTGCACGTTGCGCACCAGGTAGCCGACCGGATCCTCCTCTTCAGTCAGCGTTGCGAGTGCCGAAATACCCGGGCGACGGATGGCGGAGGTGAGCACAAAAGGGCTCTTGATCAGCTGCACCTGCGTCTTTCGGTAGGCCTCGTATTCCGCATTGTCGCGGCCGCCACCAACGCCGTACATGCCCGACTTGTCACGAACGCGAAGCCATGCCACGGCCTCGTATCCGCGGGGCAGGAACAAAAAGGTGAGCAGGCCGGCGAGCGTGCCGAGCGTGAGCGCCAGGGCGGTTGCCGGCAACCAGCGGCGGCGGAACGCATGCCACACCCGCCGATAATCAATGCCGCCCGAGAGCGGATCGGCGACTCCACCATACGGCCCCGCGGACGACGGAGGCCCAAGGGGCGAGAGCACCGTATCGCGGATCGGCGCGAGCATACCCGCACCCGCACCTACGGTGGCAGTTGCCGCGGAAGATGATCCGTCCATGGGTGTACCGGACTCGCTCATAAGGTTTGGCTACTCACTGCTGATACACGGCCCGTTGACCGAATCCCCAAGGGGTTGCTTCGGCCCAACTGAACATTCCTTAAGATTACCCCAACTTTTCGTCGCCATCACGGGGCGGCGAAATCGGCCTCGACTCCGTAAGATTTCCCGAAGGAATCGAGGGAAACGCCCCTGTTTGCCGAGACGCCGCGGGCGGCGCCATGGGCCTCGGACCTGCCGTCAAGGGCTGGAAGGCCGAGCCCGTTCGTGCCGGCAGCGGGGCCGATGTCCGCTGGCCCGACGTCATCATCGTCGGCGCCATATCCTCCGTGACCACGAGGTACGAAAGGATCTTCATCTCCAAGACGAGAAATCCCACGGCCAGGAGCATCATGAGCATCGCCGCCGGAGTGCTGTCGTGAAAGTGCTCGGCGATCGACATCTTGTAGTTGTACATCACGCCCACGGTCGTGATCCGGAAGGCGTTGCAGATCAGGGCGATCGGGATCGCGCTGGCCGCGATCGCAAGGTTCTCCCACCACTCGAGACCACCAACCAGCATCAGCATGGCCGCTAGCCAGACGAAGATCGTGAGCATCTTCAGGCCACTGCAGGCGTCAACCACGCCGAGCACCTGTCCATCGCCAAGGATGATCCGATTGCCGTCCCGGTACGCGTCGAGCCCGATCGTCTGCAGTGTGTAGGTGCTGACGATCGTGGCCACGGTCTGCAGCGGACCGAGCAGGTAGCGGGTTGCCTCGTCGGGCAGTGGGTACATGAAAATCAGGCTGGCCAGCGGGGCCCATGACCAGCGGAACATGCTCCAGCCACCGGCCAGCAGGAACACGCCCATCAGCGCCGGCACGAACGTGTACATGTCGATCGTCACGATGCGGTAACTGGCGCAGAACAGCCGCAGCGCGAAACTCGCCACGAGCAGGCCGATGCCCGCAGCGCGTGCCGTCGGCGTGATTGGCCCCACTGGTTTTCGCCACCAGAAGAGCAGGAGGCACGTGAACACCGGCACGATCCAGCCGTGCTGGTACTGCGGATTGTCCCAGAAAGAAGGCAACTGAACGAGACTCGGCCAGTAGCTGTAAAAGAGCAGCGCCGTCAGGACGCCGACCACGACCAACGGCAGCCGCTGATCGGGCAATCGCATGTCGGCCACGAACGCTCGGCCTCGCCGGATGGCCCCTTGAAGCAGGCCCTCGTCTTCCGTCACCGTGGTGACCGCCGCCTGCTGTGCAGCGACGTCCGGTGACGACTGCGGAAGAGGTGACCGCTTGGCCGGCAGAATTGGAGAGGGAAAAGACATACGGTTTCAGCGCGCCCCGGCGGAACCCTTGAACTATACACACCGCTTGGCGCGAAATCATGTAGCCGGAACGGTGGGGTGCAAAAATTACCCTCGCACCAGATTCTGCCAGCATTCCGCCCAGGCTCGCCCGAGCGGTGTCCAGGCCGCGAAAAAGCCAGCGGACACGGCGGCTGGGGTGGCTGCGGCCACCGCCCGCGTGACCATTCCCTGGGGCCTCATCAGGGCGATAGGAACTCGTATCGCCATCGTCACGACCATCACGACCACTACAGCCTGCCATCCGGCTGCCGCCCCAAAGGCCGCGAGGCCACAGCGGTCTCCGGGCAGGGCGGTGATCGCCCCCGCGAGTCTCCCCGCCACCGCACCCAGGCAGGAGGCGACAAACGCCGCCTGCCAACCGTGCAGGGGCCCAGGCCAACCGCCGTCGATCAAGAAGCCAGGGGGACCGACCGCGGGGACGGCTGTCACGGTCGCGATCACGGCAGCCACCAGCGGCGCGGCCGCGTGGCACCCATCGGCGGCGTGGCCGCGCGCCGCCGCCCGTTCACCAACACCCGTGGCCATGCAGGCCGTGAGGCTCCACGCCAGCATCGCCACTGGGATCACGGTGTGTACGGCCCATGCCAATGCGATCTGCCAGTCGCCGGAAAGCAGGCGGTCGATGCCTGGCCGGGTGGCGGTCAGCAGCGGCGACCCTGTGCCTGCAAGTTCCGCGGTTGCGATGATCGCCGCGATCACACCACATCCGGCTTCGACGGCCGGATAGCCGGCGGAGATCGACGCGCCACAGTCGCGGCAGCGTCCCCCGAGGAGCAGCCACCCGAGTACTGGAATGTTGTCGTGGGGGCGGATGGCGGCGCTGCACGCCGGGCACCGCGACCCATGCGTCACGACCGATTCTTTCCGCGGCACACGGTGAATCACCACATTGACGAAACTGCCGAGAATTGACCCCCACGCGAATGCCATCGCGATCAGGACCAGTTCCGCTCCTGGAAAGCCGGACGACCAGTGGACCATCGGGGCTGCCGAACACGCGTGGGGCTGAATGACGATTTCGTGTAGGGTACCCGTCCCGGCGGCCGGAATCATCTTCCCGCCGCGTTCATGTGCCACGCCCGCGGTCACGCATGCACGACACACCCGATACCACGCCGCCGTCGAATCGCCGTCGTCCGATGCCGCCCTGGCTCAACCTCGTGTTGCGGCTGGTCTTCACGGTGGCTCTGCTTGCTTACGCGCTACGGGGAGTCGAATGGCCGAGCTTCAAGGCGCTGCTCCTGCAGGCCGATTGGCGGTGGTGGGCTGCCGGCATGGTGACGGCGGTGCTCGTCCAGGCGGTGGCCGGGGTTCGCTGGGCCGCCCTCGCGAAGCCGTTGGGCTTCGACTTCCCGCGGCGGTTCTTTGTCTGGCGGTTTTTTGAAGGCATGTTCTTCAACCTCTGCCTGCCAGGGTCTATCAGCGGAGACGTGATCAAGGCGTATCGCGTCGGCGACACCACGTCTCGGCGGTTACTGGCGGGGTGTTCCGTGCTCGCCGACCGTCTCACCGGCCTCTCGGCGCTTGCGGTGCTCGGTGGCGCGGCCCTCGCGGCGCGGAAGTACGACCTCTCGCTGCCCGTCACCCTCGTGGTGGCGGCCGCCCTGCTCGCCGTCGTCCTGGTGGTGTTTCTTGTCGCCGTTTCCTTCCTCGACCGGATCGTGGCGCTCGTTCCGGAAGGGAGCCCGGGCCGTGGCGTCCTCTCCCAACTCCTGCCGTATCAGCAGCGGCCAAGCGTGATCGCCAAGGCGGTTGCCTGGTCGTTTGTCGTGCAGGCGGGAGGGGCCGTGGGCGTGGCCCTTTCGGCGCGGGCTCTGGGCGTGGATCAGCCGCTCTCGGTGTGGTTCTCGGTGGTGCCGCTCGTAGCCCTGTTGATGGTGCTGCCGGTCAATATCGGCGGCTTCGGCGTCCGTGAGGAGTCGATGAAGTTCCTGCTATCGCAGGAGGGGGTGCCGAGCGACCGCGCCGTCGGCGTGGCCCTCTTGTGGGGCCTCAGCACGATCATCATCGGGCTGGTCGGTGGCGTGCTCTTCCTGCTTGATCGTGAACCGACGACAACGGCGGCGAAGCTGCCCGAGGATTGAGCCGGCGTCATCGGCGGCCGGTGCGGCGGGCATCAACCAGCAGGATGCCGGTGATCGTCTTGGCGTCTTCGATGCGGCCGTCGAGGCACATCGCCACCGCCTCGTTCCAGGGGACGACCCGCGTGGTTATCTGTTCGCCCGGCTCGAGGGCCTGCGGGCCTGCCTCGAGGTCGCTCGCCACGAACAGATGCATCCGCTCGCGGAGGATGCCCGGCGACATCCAGAAGGAGCCGGCATCCTCGATCCGGCCGGCCCGATAGCCGGTCTCCTCGAGGAGTTCGCGGCGCGCCGCGTCGACGAGCGACTCCTCGCGGTCGAGCGTACCGGCGGGGAGTTCGAGGAGCGTCGCGCCGATCGCCGTGCGGACGACGTCGATCAGGCACACGTGGTCGGCCGCGAGGAGTGGCACCACCACGACGCTTCCCGGATGGAGCACGACCTCTCGGACCCTGGCCGTGCCGCCGGCAAGCGGCTGTCGCCGGCGGACCACCGTGAAGCGGCTCGCTTCGAGAAGGGTTTCGTCGCCGTCGACCCAGCCATCCATCGTCAGGCCTCCGTGGACTTCTCCCGATTCACGATCCGCGCCGCGCGGTCGGCGACAGTCAGCGTGGCTCCTGGCTCGAAGCCGCGGCGGTGGACGATCGCCAGGCCGCACACCCCCAGCCGCGGCGACGCGCACGACGACGTGAGCGTGCCTACGTCTTCTCCGCCGCACGACACGACGGCGCCCGGACGCGGCACGTCGTCACCCTCGACGGCGACGAGCACGAGCGTGCGGTTCACGTGTCCGAGCGCGTCGATCCTGGCCACGGTCTCCTGGCCGAGGTAGCAGCCCTTCGTGAACGAGATCGCGCGGGCGGTGCGATCCAGTTCCTGCGGGAGCGTCTTCTCGGGGATGTCTTGAGCTAGGGGAAACCGTTGCTCGATCCGCAGCGCGTCGAGGGCGGCCGCATCGCCACGAGGAAGCCCTTCGGCCGCGAGCCATTCGTGGAGTGCCGAGAGATCGTCCGCCGGCACGCGGACGAGAAAGCCCTCCGCTCCGAACCAGTCGACGGCGACGATGATTGCGTCGGTCCTGCCACAGCGGAGCGAGCGGTGGCGAAGCGGCGTCGTGGGCACGTCGCTCGTGAGGCGATCCGCCAGCCATTGTGCCGCCCCGGGCCCGACGATGGCCACGCACCGCTCGTCGTGTGATGCATCGACGAGGACGACGTCCTCGCGGATGTGATAGTGCTCGAGATGGTCGCGAAGCGTGGCGGCGACGGCGGCGTCGCAGTCGATCAGCAGGCCGTCCTCCGTGCGGAGGATCGCAGCCAGGGCGATCACCCACCCCCGCACGTCGGTGAACATCCCTTCTGTTCCGTCGCCCGGTGCCAGCGTTCCCACCGCCGCCGTCGTGAACTTGTCGACAAACGTGGCGGCGGCCCCCCCGGTAGCCCGGACGGTGCCGCGCGAGACGAGGTCGGCCCATGATGCGGCCGTGAAAAGGGGTGGGCGACCGTGGGGGTCGAAGGCGGGCTGCATGCCCCCACCCTACCACGTCAGCCCGTTCCGCCCCGGGGAACCCAGCAGCCGCCGGATTTTTTCGGGCCTGCGCGAACGACCCCGCGGCGACCTGCGTAGTTCATTTCACCGCGGCGACATGGATGCCATGAGGGTCGCGGCCCCGCCACTTGGTCAGAAGGTCAGGAGAACGAATCATGGCCACCGTGCATTACGACCGGGAATGCCGCGACGATTATGACGATTCCAATTCCCGCTATGGCGACGACCCACTCGCGGTGGCCGACACCGAACACTCCGACGCGGCCCGTGCCGAGTTTGAGTATTCCAATGCTCTGCCCCGGCCTTCGTCTCGTGAGGCCAAGCAACTTCATCGGATCGCGGAGGTGCGGCAGCGTCAGGGCGTGACCCTCCGCAACGTGGCCCGTCGGCTCGGGATGGCTCTGCCTCAGGCGCGGCGACAGGAGCAGCCCGATAGCGATCTGCGGATCACCGATCTGCACCGCTGGCAAGAAGTGCTCGAGGTGCCCGTCGCCGAGTTGCTCGTTGAGGGCGACGGACAGCTATCAGGACCGGTGCTCGAGCGGTCGAGAATGGTGAAGCTCATGAAGACCGCCGCCGCGATCCGCGAGCGCACGGAAGGTCAGCCCGTCGGCCGGATGGTGACAATGCTGATCGAGCAGATCCTCGAAATCATGCCGGAACTCTCAGACGTCACCCCGTGGCATACCGTGGGCCAGCGGCGGACGCTCGACGACATCGGCCGGGCCGGTCGGATGCTTGTGCCCGAGGAGGTCTTCCGGCGGCCCGCGCCGGGGGGCTGAGGGGGGCGTCGCGAACTGTCTTGTGGGGCCGCGGACTCCCGTCTACCATCCCGCCATCGCGGCGTGGGGTTGTCCTATGCCGTACCGAGGTCGGAGTTTGGGAGTCAGCCGTGTCGTCGTTCGTCGGTGTTCTGGGTATCGCACTCGTTTTGTTTCTGGTCGTGGCAGTGACCGGCCGCGCCATCCTCGGCCGCTGACGCGGCCCGCGCCATGCCCAGCGCAAGCGCCGCCAGAAATCCGCCGAGCACCCCGATCAGGGTGACCCAGGCCGCAATGGCGAGGCCGAGGTAGTCGCGGAGCCAGACCAGTTCGGGTGGTTCGGCGCTCTTCGGCACCTTTCGTTGCACCGGACCGTCCCGATCCGATTGCTGTCGCATGTCGGCGCGGAAGGCATCCCATTCCGCCTGGGCTTCGGGGCTGGCGACCTCCGCCAGCCGGCGTTCGCGCCAGGCAACGAGCGTGAGCGGAGGCGCGGCCACCGCGGCGAGCCAGCAGGCGATCACCAGCGCCGCGAACGTCCTCGTCCACGCTGCGTTTCGTCGTCGTCGAGGAGTGTTGCCTGCCGCCATGCCGAGTCCCTGCCAGGTGTCGCCAGAGTCCGCCGTCGCCACACAGTGCCCTGTTTTCCCAGGGTGTTCCAGTCTGGCATCACCCGGGCCGGCCTGCTACCGTCCCGGCCCGATTGAGGTTCGCCACCGGCGGCGGACCGGCCCCGCCACGACGGTGATGACGAGGAGTTCCAGCAGTGCGCCGTTGCCTCTTCGACCCTGTGATCCGGAGCGTGTTCATCGCGGCCGCGGTGCTGGCCTTATCTGCGCCACGGCCGACGTTCGCCCAAAGCGGCTGGCTGCCGACCACCTGGTTCACCGGTGGCGATGTCGACCCGAAGGCGATGTTTCCGTTGGCTGAGAAGGACGGCCCCTGGCTCGTGCTGGCCATGACCTTTCGCGGCGAGGGAGCCCGGGAGGACGCGAGGAAGCTCGTTCAGGAGCTTCGCGGCAGCCATCGGCTCACGGCGTTTACCCACGAGAAGGCGTTCGACTACACGGGCGAGCAGCGAGGCATGGGGCTCAACCCCGACGGCACACCGAAGCGCATGCGTTATGCCAACGAGGGGCATGTGGTGGAGGTGGCCGTGCTGGTCGGCGACTTCGCGTCGGCGGAGGATCCGCGGGCACAGAAGATGCTGCAGAAGGTCAAGCAGCTCCGGCCGCAGTCGCTCGAAGGCACGAAGGCGAATCGGCTTGAAAACGACTTCATCCAGGCCAATCGCGATCATGTGGGTGGTGCCGGAGCAGCGAAGCCGCCGCTCCACACCGCACTTCTCATTCCCAATCCGCTCCTTCCGGCCGACTACTTCTCGCGTCAGCAGATCGACGAGTTCGTGATGGAGATGAATGCGGACGTGACTCACAGCCTCCTCGACTGCCCGGGACGCTACACCGTTCGCGTCGCCACCTTCACAGGTGCCGGCACGTTCAATACCGGCTCCGGCCAGACCGAGCCTGAGCCCGAGGACGACAGCCTCGTGGACGTCAACCGGTTCGTCGATTTTCTCAAGGGCAACGGCTGGAAGGATCCCCAACTCCGGGGCGTCGAGGAGGAGAGTCGACTCGTGGACGCTGCCGACAAGGCTCATCGCCTCACCGAGGCGCTCCGTCGCAACGGCTGGCCGGCGTGGGAGTTTCACGACCGCGATTCGAGCATCGTCTGCGTGGGGAACATCGATCAGCTCAGCGTTCCTGGGCCGGGGGGCCGGAAGGCGCCCCATCCCGAGGTGGCGAGGATCGTGGCGTCGCTCGGTCCTGACCCCGCCGCACTCGCCCGGGGGCAGATCATGCCCAGGGCGTTTGACGGCATCATGCTCGACGTCCAGCCGCGGCCGATCGACGTGCCCCGACAGCCGGCCGGTCGGCGGTGAACCCATGCTCGTGCTCGGCACCACCAATCACGGCAAACTCCGCGAACTCCTGGAGTTGCTCGAGCCTCATGGCATTGGCTGCACGTGCCTTGCCGGCTTCGCAGCCGCGGTCGATGTCGACGAGACCGGGGCGACGTTTGCGGAAAATGCCGAACTGAAGGCGATCTCCCAGGCGGTGGCCCTCGGTCGCTGGGTGCTGGCTGAGGACAGCGGCCTCGTGGTGCCCGCGCTGGGCGGGGCCCCCGGCGTGCTCTCGGCTCGGTTCTCAGGACCGGCAGAAGCCGCTGATCGTGAAACCGTCGACCGGCGGAATAGCGCGCTGTTACTGGAGCGGCTCGCGGGTCACAGTGGTCGCGAGCGGTCGGCCCACTACGCCTGTCATGCGGCGCTCGCCGATCCCGGTGGACGCGTCGTTGCGGTCGCTGTGGGAACATGCCACGGACGGATTGCGGAGTCCCCGGCGGGCTCCGGAGGCTTCGGCTACGACCCGCTGTTCATCGTGTCGGAGTATCACCGCACGTTTGGCGAACTGCCTCCGGCGGTCAAGAGCGTGATCAGCCACCGGGCACGTGCGATGCGGGCGATGCTTCCGCTGATCGTACAGGCGCTTGGCGGCGGTGACTGAGGGCCTCAGGCCGGCCATGGGTTTTCCAGGCGGTGGCGGATCACCCGAAGCACGTCGTCGGTGCCGTCCATCCGTCCGGCGACGGCCGCCAGCGGCGCGGCGAACCGGTCGAGGCCATCGACGAAGGCTCGCACGACACCGGGCGTCACTTCCTCGAGCAGGCAGAAGTCGCCGCAGCCCATCGACCGGAGAAAGTGGCTGTTCATCATCTGTTCGGAGTGCGCCCGCTCGGGCAGGACGAGCAGCGGCTTGCCGAGATGAAGGGCCTCGCCGATGAGTTGGTTGCCGGCGGCCGACACGAGCCCGCGACAGGCCGTGAGATCGGCGACAAAGGCACGCTCGTCGATCGCGTGGAACGACACCTGCCCCACTGCGTCGCGCTGGCCCAGGCCGTAGACCCGCACCGGCATGCCACAGTCGGCCAACGCCTCGATCGCCGAGAAGGGCGTGTGACGCCGGAGGTAACTGAGAATGAAGCCATCGTCGCGGGGCGTGGCATCGAGGATCTCGCGGCGGAGGAGCGGCCCGACCTGCACCACATGCTCCCAGCCACGGCGGAGCGGCGGCCTGAAGAACGCCGACACCACCGTGTCGGAAGCCTCCATCACATACATCCAGACTGCATGGCTCATGAACCATGCGTTCCACTGCAGCGATCGGGGGAGCGAATCGAGGTCGTAGGTGAGGAGGAAGTGCTGGTGATCGACACTCACGAGCGGAATACCCATGCGGCCCGCCGCCCGGGGCAGCGCCGGCTCAAAGTCGGCGATGGCAAGGTCGGCACCGAAGGTCTCGAGTTCGCGAAGCATCTGGTCCACAAGCGGGCCCAGCAGTCGCGCCTGGTAGTCGAGGCCGGCGGCGATCGACTTCATGACGTCGAGGCGTCCGCCGCTGTACTCAAAGACGACCCCTGGAACCTCCTCGATCCTCACTCGCGGGTGGCCCGTGGCGAACTGCTGACGGAGGAAGGTGAGGGCGTCGGCGGAGGTCCAGACGAGCACATCGTGGTCAGCCTCCAGGCGACCAACGAGCGTGCTCACCCGGGTCGCGTGGCCGCGGCCCTCACCGCACAGACTGATGGCAATCCGGGACACGGTAGGACGGCCGAGGACGGCGGGGCACGCCGATATGGCGGCCCTCACCGCGTGGGATTGTCGCCGGAGGAGCGTGGTTTCGCCAGCGGCCCCGGGGCGGTGCTTCTGGACCGTCCATCGGTCGCGTACCATGCGGGGGAAGTGCGGCAGGAGATGGCATGATCAGACTTCACACAGCGACCGGTCGGTGGCGTCGGCCTTGTGCAGCGGCGTCGCTCGTGATGCTGGCTGCAGCGGTTTTGGGGACGGCCTCCAGGGCGGATGACACACCCGCCGAGAAGAGCCCGCCCGTCGCGTTCGTGGGCGACACACCGATTGATGGGGCGGCGATCGAACGCGTGATCCGGAGGCTGCATCCGGTGTCGAAGCCGTCCGGTGAGCAGCGCAAGCAGATCGAGGTGATGGTGCTCGAGCAACTCGTCGACGAGGCATTGCTCCGCGCCGAACTCGCGACTCAGCTTGTCGAGGTTGCCGATGGCGAGATTCAGGCTGGGTTCGAGCGTCTCCGCGGGCAGTTGGCATCGCGGGGCGTCCCGCTGGAGGCGTTTATGGCCGAGTCGGGCCGCGACGAGCAGGGGATCCGCGATCAGATCAGGCTCGAGCTTGCCCTCGATAAGTACATCAGGCCGCGGATGACCGCCGACAAGGTGAGCAGCTTCTTCGAGCAGAACCGGCGCGAGTTCGACGGCACGCGGCTGCGGGTCAGTCACATCGTGCTGCGGCCGGACATCGTTGACACCGAGGGCGTCGATCGTCAGGTGCGCCAGGCGGAGGCAATTCGCCGCGATGTCCTCCAAGGGAAGATCGTGTTCGACGAGGCGGCGCGACGGTTCTCAGCCGGTCCCAGCCGCCACAAGGGGGGCGACATTGGCTGGATCACTCGATCCGGCCCAATGGTCGAGGCTTTCACCAAGCCGGTGTTCGCGCTTGCCAAAGGAAACATGTCGAAGCCGATCATGACGCCATTTGGTGTCCACCTGGTGAAGGTGATCGACGTGGAGCCCGGCCGCATCGGACTCGATGCCGTCCGGCCAGCTCTCGAGAAAATGATGGCCGCGCAACTCGTCCGCGATCTGTTGGCCACGGCCCGAGCCTCAACCCCGGTGACCTACTCACCAGGCGTCTCGCACTTCGACCCGGCTACGCCGGCCGACGGTCCCGATCCCAGGCGGATCGTCGTCGAGGGCGGCCAGTAGCGATGCGGGGGCTTGGAGACGGTGAAAACCATTCTCTCCGTCGTGCCTCCCTTGCGTAGTCTCCGCTTTCGGCGGGGTTTCCCGGTTGCCGCCTCGACGCTTGGCCGCTAGCCTCCCCGCCCCGCGTTGAGGCCTCGCATCCTGCATGAAGTTCCGATCCGCACTCCTGGTGGCGTTCATGGTTGCCGTTCCCGCGGCGGCCATGTTTTCGCACCGCATTCCCGCCGAAGTCCGTCGCTCGATCCGCGACCAAATGGCTCGGCTTACTGCGGCATTGTCGCCGGCGAAGCCTGCCGAGGCTGGCGGTCGAACGGCGGGCAGGACGGAACCACCGATCGTGGAAGGGCCCGTGGTCGCCGCGGCCGCCGGCACGGCGCCCGGCCCCGCCGCGCCGCCAGTCGCTGCCGCGGAGACGGATCCCAGCGACGTCTTGGGGCGGCTCGCTCGGCTTGGGGCCATCGGTTTCGAGTGCCGCCCGATTGCCGGCGGCAGCGGGGAGCACGTCGCGAGTTGTAGTGTGCCGCTCGATGGCTCAGGGCAACTGCTGCGGGTGTTCCACGTCACCGGGAGCGACGCCCGCTCCGCGGCGATCGCCTTGCTGGACGACGTTGCGGCCTGGAGGGATCGCGCTGGCCTGCACCGGGCGGCGGCCGAGCCGGCTCGTGCCGGCGAACAGCCGCTGCGGTTCTGATACCGATCGTTATTCCATGAACCCGTTCTCGACGCATGGCCGACGCGGCAGAACGCAGACGCTCGCCACGTGCCTTGCGGCTCCGGGGGCGGGAGCGTTGGCGAAGGACCTGCCTGCGGGCCGCCGGTGGTGGCTGCTCGGCGACCGGACGAGCAAGGCGGTCGATGAGCACCAGTCGCTCGGGCAGCACGTGCGGGCTGACGAACTGGCCCGGCTCGAAGCAGCCATGTTCCTGGCCCGCGAGCCCTTGACGACCCGCCGACTCGCGAAACTTGCACGGCTGCCAGATGGCACGCGGGCGCGGGTGCTTCTCCGGGAACTGCGTCGGCTGCACGACGCCTCCGGCGCGGCGTTTCGCGTTGAGCACATTGCCGGTGGATACCAGCTGCTCACCCGCGGTCCATTCGGCCCCTGGGTGCGCCGGCTCCTCGACCAGCCCTCCGCCAGTCGCTTGTCCGGAGCGGCCCTCGAAACGCTCGCGATCGTGGCCTACCGACAGCCGGTCACCCGGGCCGAGATCGAGGCGATCCGTGGGGTTGGGAGCGAGGAGATGCTCCGGCATCTCCTGGAACGCGATTTCGTCGCGGTTGGGGGGCGTGCCGAGGAACTCGGCCGGCCCAACGTTTACGTCACCACGCGGCGGTTTCTGGGGGCTTTTGGGCTCGCCAGGATCGAGGATCTGCCCGCCGTGGAGGCGGCTCCCAGCAGTGCCGAGGGCCAGGGCGGCGCGACGGGGGCTGGCGGCGGCTGAATCCCCGGGCTCGTGACTTGCACGCCCCGCGGGCGGTGGACACACTGTCTGCCTCGCCGGACCCCCCGCAGCCTTTCAAAGACAGGTGTTTTTTCGCCTGCCGATTGGACGATGCAGGAGCGATCAGGTAGAGAAATGTCCTGTGGTGTCGTTGTCGATCAGATTTCAGGAGGTTTTCGCCGTGACGATCGCTGCAAGTAGCCGTGAGCATCGAGACGCTCGTGATGCCGACGTCTTCTCGTGGAACGAACTCCCCGAGTTGCTCGCCGCGGAGGACCTGTTCGACGCCTGCGGGACGGCGTGCGAACGCGGTACTGCACTGTGCGTTAATGAGTTGAAGTTCGGCGACGACAGCGTTGTCGTAGTCAGCGACGAGGATGACGATTACGACGACGACGAAGATGATGAGGACGATGAGGACGAAGACGACGACCTCGAGGACGATGAGGACGACGAGGAAGAAGACGAAGACGAAGAGGAGTGGGAGGAGGTCGAGGACGAAGACGAAGAGGACGACGAAGAAGAGGAAGAGGACGAGGAAGAGGACGAGGATGAAGAGGAAGAGGATGACGAGGACTGGGAAGACGACGACGAGGATTGGGAAGATGAGGACGACGATGAGGAAGATGACGACGACGATGATGATTGATCGTCGTCACCTGTGACTGCCTGTGGTGGTTCCAGGAAGCTCGCAGGCACGATCCTGATGCGATCCGGGCCCAGACTTGGGTCCGATGCTTTTCCGCTCAGCGGGGCCACCGGTCCCGCTCGCTGGCGCCCACTCGCTCGTGATCAGTGGGCCGCGTTGTGGACTTCCAGGCGGGTGACGTGCCCCCGGCGTTCGACGTCGATCACTGCCGTCGAGCCAGCGGCCTTCAATCGCTCAAGCATGTCGTCGTGCGACGAGATCCTGGCGTCGTCGATCGTCAGGATTCGGTCGCCGGGCATCATGCCGGCACGACTCGCAGGAGAATCGCGCCATACGCGAATGATCACCGGGGCATCGGGCTCTCCCGAATCGTTTCGGGTGCCGATCCCCCAGCGGCCGCGAGGGCTGCCGTCGGTATCAGGGATCGCGGCTTCGAGCCGGTTGCGGGTGGTGTTCGATTCGGTTCGGCACTCGCCACGAAACGGCGGCATGGGCGAGGGGTCGTTGGCGACGGCCGCCACGAACCCGAGGGCGAGTCGCGTCACCGGTTCGATGCCCGGCAGGTTCACCAGGTGCACGTCGTCGCTGGGGCGGTGGTAGTGGTCATGCAGGCCCGTGTGGAACATCACCGTCGGGATGCGGGCGGCGATGAACGGGTAGTGGTCGGAGTCTTCTTCGATGTCCCAGACGAACGACAAGTCGAGTCCGGCAGCATGGGACGGGCGGTTATTCGCCTGGAGGACCGTCTCCCGGAGGCCGTGCGCCGTCCGGGTGCCGTAGACCTCCAACCGGTTGCCCCGCAGGCGGCCGATCATGTCGAGGTTGACCGACAGGACAACACGACGGCCAGCCATCCCCTGGGGCGCGACCCGGAGGAAGTGGTAGGAGCCAAGGAGTCCCTTCTCCTCGCCGTCCCAGAAGGCGATCAGGATCGACCGCCGCGGCTTTTCAGGGAGATGTCCGAGCGCCTCGACGATCTCCAGCAGGCCTGCCACTCCCGAGGCATTGTCATCGGCGCCGTTGTGGACGTAGCCGAAGGGGCCATAGCTGTTGTCGGCGTTGCCATAGCCAACGTGGTCGTAGTGGGCCCCGATGACGATCACCTCCTTCGCCAACTCCGGATCGCTCCCCTCGATGAGCGCGAGGATGTTGCGCATGCCGCCGAATGGCTGGTAATACGTGCCGGCGTCGCCCGCCGGAGGGATGCCGAGTTTTGTGAGTTGCTCGACGATGTAGGTGGCCGCGGCACGGCCCCCCCGGCTGCCCCCTTCTCGACCCTCGAATGAGTCATCGGCCAGTACTCCCACGTGGCGGCCCGCGTCCGTAGCCCGGATCGAGGCGTGGGCGGCCGACATCATCTCCGCGGCCGTGGACACCGCGGGAGTGGCGGCCGTGAGGCCCAGAGCGAGCGTGGCCCAGGCGAGCGCCCAGGCGATCACACGGGTCGGCCGGGGTGCGGTACCGGGTGAAGTGGGTGTGTGCGACACGGTTCGGCGCTGCCTCCTTGCGGGACGCCAGAGTGGCGTCCAGAATAGTCGGCGAAGGATTTCCCCGGACCACGGGGTTTCTTCCCGGTTCCGTCGGCTGAGTTCGGGGCGACCTTCCCGTCTGGGAAGGGCGCGTCG
>QWPO01000129.1 GCA_003669255.1 Planctomycetota bacterium
AGGTTCTGCTCGTTGAAGAACGGGCCCTCCTGTGCGTTGAGGTCATGCGCACACTTGCCGTGGAGTGGGATTCCGATGTCAGGAGTCCCGATCTTCTCCGACGGCGTATCCGCGACGGTGAGGCCGACTACGGCCCGTTCGTGGACAGGTTTCAGCCGGTGCCGGGCACGTCCTGTGTGGAGCCGATGACGATCCGTGTCATCGGGGCCACCGATGAACCCGCTGACATTCCCCTCGCGGTTGAGAGCGAGGTGGTGGGATGAATTCTCGGGATGGCAAGCGTCCTCGCTCGGAGCAGGGTGAGTCTCACTCCTCCGAGGAGAGACCGATGATCGCTAGTGGCAATGACTTCGCCGACCTCGTCGACGCCTTGAGGGACCACACCGCCGCCATCACCAGCCTGGTGGCTACTTTGGCTCCCGAGGTGCCGGACTTGGTTGGTACCGACCATGTAGCCCGCCGGCTAGGCGTATCGAGGCAGTGGGTCGGCACCATGGCCGAGCGAGGAGATATTCCGAGGGATTGCATTGCGCCCAAGGTCTCCGCCGGCGGCCGCATCTGGAAGTTCCATAGGGACCGGATCGATGCGTGGCTGCGTGAACGGGAAGAGGGGTGACCGATGCCCCGTAAACCGAAGGCGGAGTGCCACGCGATTCATGTCACCCGTGATGGGGCCGTTGTCAGGGTGACCCTGTTTCCACCGAGAGCCCTCAAGAAGGAAAAGACCTGGTTCGCCTACTGGAAGGGGCAGAAAACTCGCCGTTCGACCGGCAAAAGAACCCTCAAGGAGGCGATCGAGGCGGCGACCGCGATGGTGCATGAGCGACTGACTGCGTGCGATTGGCCCTGTCCGTCAGACGAAGAGTTCGTCGAAGTTCAGCGACGACATTTCAGCAAGAAGCGGGATCAAGGCGGAAAGGGGGCATCCCTCACCAGTGTCCTGCAGGCCGTGGATGCCTTCAAAAGGGTGTCTGGTTTGACGCCGATCTGTCGCGCTACGCCAGATGACTGCGAGCGTTTTCAGACCGAGGCTCTGAAGTTGCTCCGAAACTGGCGGTCACAGCATCCCAAGAGCAAGCCAGAGACTCGGACGATCAGGGCTGCCACGGTCAAAAAATGGCTTGTCTCCCTTCACGGGGCATTTGAACGTGTCAACGACAATGCGGGACGCAAATGTGTGCGGGGCGTCGTTCCACCGGAGCGGCTGTTGACCTCGAATCCCTGGCAGCGATTCACTTGGATAGAACCCCCGAAAAAGAAGATCGAGCAGTTCCAAGGCGATGATCTGATCAAGCTTCTGCACCACTTCAGAAAGGCTTGGCCCGGCGTCACCGCCGCGGAGTCCATGCTGAAGCTGTATGTTTGGAGCTGGGCGAGGAGGGAGCAGATTTCTGGTCTACGGTGGACCGACCTGCGGGTCGTCGAAGACGAGTACCACTTCGATACCGTTGGGAAACGGGGGAAGGAGTGGTGGTTCCGTATCCCCAAGAGCGTCTACGAGGAACTGCTGACGTTCAAAACCGAAAGCCCATACGTCTTCGCGAAGCTTATGGACCAGATACGTGAGTTTCATGCCAATGAGGGGCGAAACTCAGCAGCCAAGATGGTCCGGGCGTTCAGTGTCTACAACGCGGGCCGGTGGTTCTACGACCAAGTGAAGAAGTGGGACAGCGAGGCCTATGTCCACATGTTTCGGAAAACCTCGCTCCAGTACGCCCGTGCGGGGCAGGATGCCGCCCAGTCGTTGGCAAAGGATGCTCGTGTGACTGAGGGGGTCATGATGACCCACTACGTCAAGGAGGAGGATCTTCAGTTCCGGGCTGCGAGCAATGCCATGTACCAGCGCCTCTGTCTCTCGATGACGCCGGAAGTCGCCAGAGCCTTTGGCCACGAGCACTCCGCGACCGCCATTCTCGAGCAGCGGCTCCGGGACGCGATTGGATCCAGGAACTGGTCGCTGGCGAGCGAGGTCGCCAAGAAGCTGGCCAAGCAGGGCCGCCAAGCGGGCTGAGGCTGGGGTGAGGCTGGCGGGTCAAGGCTTGAATGACCTGAGCTTGCCAGCCGCTCGCCGCCGGTGCTTCCTCTCGGGAGGGCCGATGCCCCTGGGGCCCGGGGGGGCCTCCATTCGCCGGGCTGCCAAGCCCTGCCAGGGATCATGAAAATGGCGGCTGGGACCGTGTGCCGAACACCTGGCCAACCCCACCGCCAGGACCCCTTCGCTCGGTACGGATTTGAGGATTTTTGAGGATTGATGTCGGAGCGACGAAGCTGCCTCGTGCCTGAAATGAGAAAAGCACTGGAAAACCAGTGCTTTTCAATACGCCCGGCTGGACTCGAACCAGCGACCCTGGGATTAGAAATCCCATGCTCTATCCACCTGAGCTACGGGCGCGAAGGGGCCCGGCGGATGCTTACCCGTGCCTCCCAGGGGCAGGCATACGAACCATCCATCGACGGCCGTGCGCAGTGTAACCGTGGCGGCGGGCACTGTGCGAGGCGTGCTGATCCTCAGGGCTTCACACCGGCCCACACGCCCTGGTCAATCCGGTTCAGGAGCGGTGTCGGCCGAATGGTCGCGAGGTATTCGTCGGTGGCCCTGCGGGAGCCCTGGAAATAACCGTAGTCATCGACAATCAGCACCCCGCCTCGCGTCAACTTCGGATAGAGAAGCTCGAACTCAACCCTGGTGGATTCGTAGAAGTCGGTATCGAGACGGAGCAGCGCCAGTTCTGGCAAACTCGTCACGGGTAGGGTCTGCTCCACAAACCCCTCCACGATGTGGAAGCCGTCGAGGCTGCCTGTAGCCTCGACGATGTTCTCCTCGGTGCCCGCCCGATGATTCTCCATGGCGGCCGACCAGACAAGTTCTTGGCCCCCGTGGATAGTGTCCCGGGAGCCGATCGGCGGGCCCACGAAGGTGTCAAACAGGTGGATCGTGCGGTTCATGCCCCAGCGCGTGAGGCAGAGTCGCATGAAAATCGCGACACCCCCGAGTGCACAACCGCACTCGACCAGGTCGCCCGGAATGGCATTGTCGCGGATGTACTTGAGAGACTGGTTCACGTTGTAAAAGCCCGGCACGTGCACCATCGAGAAGGGACATGCCAGGGCGAAGAGTTCCTTGAACTCGTCGCCCTGGATTTCCGAGTAGTGCGCCAGTTCGTCGGCGTGGATCTGATCGATCTTGGCGTGAAGTTCATTGACCCTGCGAAGCATTCGTGAACCCTCGGTGCGCGACGTCGACCTAAAGACGTACTACTTAGGAGGGGTGACTTGGCCAGTCAATGGCATTTCGGCGAGTAACCGCCGGGCAGTGAGCCTGAATCCCGTGGCGTGCGCGAGGCGGCTCGCCTTCGGCTCGCACCGCGTCTTGAGCTCAGGAAGCCAGTTCCTTGCCTGGAACCCGGCAGTCTCCGGCCGGCAGGAGATTCATCGGGAAGAAGGGCTGGATGTAGAGATGATCCGGGATCCTGTCGGCGATCGTCGCGTGAAAATCCGGCAGCTTCGACCAGTGGAGTTTCGGCTTCACGTGGTGCGCCGTGTGGTAGCCGAGGTTACCCGTCAGGATGTTGTACGAACGGTGCATGATGTTGTGAGAAGCCTCATAGGGATTCGGTGTGTCGAGGCCGGCGTGATGGCAGTAGGTGTGCCAGACCGTGATCAGGTATCCGGCCACCATTGGAATCGCAAACACAAACAGGGCGTTGAGGGGATTCCAGGCGAAGGCGGCGGCAAGGAGCAGCAGCACCACCAGTCCCATGCCGAAAAAGCCCGCCTGATAACGCGGGTATCGCCTGGCCACCTGGAACGCCCGCAGGTAGCCGGTGAGGGCGACGACGACGGTGTATTCCAGTTCGCCCATCGTCGAGCCATCGCGTCGCTTCCAGGCCGATTCGTCCTTCGACTGATCGAGATAGTGGACGTGGTGCCCGAGCACGTGGTGCAGCACCCACGCGTTGGTCGTGATGCCGGTGTGGAATGAATAGGAAAGCTCCAGAAGTCGATTGAGGACCGGCTGGTGGAACGTGAACAGGTGCTGATGGTGATGGTTCCACGAGCAGATGCAGGCCTTCGGGCCGGTCACGAGCAGCAGCCATGCCCCCAATAGCCATGGGCTGCTGGCGAAGAAGAAGACGATCAGATCAAGCAGGCTGAGCGACGCGATACAGAGCACCGGAAGAATGTCTTCCCGGTGGCGAAATAGTTTCATGGTGGGCGGAGACGTCGGGGGTGGAATAGGGCGGACGAAAGCACGATCCTACCCGCTTTTGCCGCATCCGCCCGGTCGCTGAGAGCCCAGGCGTCATCAGAATCCCGTAGGCCAGGATTGCGGCTCCGGCGAAGGCGTGGCCGGACCGCGACATCGCCACGAAGGGGACGTCGTGGTCGGGGCCGCGTCACCTGGAGACGGCGATCGAGTCGCGGAAGCCGCTGATGCTGTAGGCGAAGAAGGCCAGGCCGATCCCCGCGACGGCGGCGAACTCCCGCCAGACGGCCTCGAAGCCAGCGCCCCGAAAGATGATCGCCTGGGCGAACGACACGAAGTGACGCGAGGGCAGTACGAGCGTCAGTCGCTGGAGCCACTCAGGCTGGCTCTCCACGGGCGTGCTGCCACCCGAGAGCATCTGAAGCGTGAAGATCACGAGGATGATCAGCAGGGCGAACTGGGCCATCGTGCGGGCCACCGTGCCGAGGAAGATACCGAGCGCGGTCGCGAAGAAGAGATAGACAGCCACACCCGCGATGAACAGCGGAATCGAACCCGCGACCGGTACGTGCAGCATGCCCTTCACCACGACGAACAGCGACACCGTCGCCGCCACGAGAATCACCAGTCCGTTGGCCCAGACCTTGGCGATCGCGATCTCAAAGGCGGTCAGCGGCATCACCATCAGGTGCTCGAGGGTGCCGTGCTCCCGCTCGCGAATCAGCGCGGCCCCGGTCAGGATCACCGTCAGCAGCGTGATCTGGTTGATGATGGCGACGATCCCATTGAACCAGCTTGTGTCGCCGTTGGGGTTGAAGGCCTTGCGGATCACGAGCCGCATCGGGCCCTGGAACTTCGTGTCGGAACGGACAAGGTAGCGGCTCATTTCATCATTCAGGATCGACTGAATGTAGGACGCGCCATTGCTTGCCTGATACATCGCCGTGGCGTCGATGTTCACCTGGACTTCCGTGCGGCGGCCCGCCCGCAGATCGGCCTCGAATCGCGGCGGGATCACCACCACGAACATGTACCGTCCCTCGTTCATGGCCCGGTCGACTTCTCCCGCGCGGAGTGTGCCCGGAGGCTTGAACCGTGGGGGATAGAAGCACGACGCGAAGTGCTGCGACAGCTGCGACTGGTCCTCGTCCACGAACGCGATCGAGGCGTTGTTGACCTCCGACGACGTGCCCCGGGCCTGCGTGTAGATCGACACCGTGAATGCGTAGGCGACCAACGCGATCAGCACGACGTCGCTCCGCAGGCTGCGGAGCTCCTTGACGCCCAGCCAGAAGATGGTGGTAAGACTCGGCATGCTCACGCCTCCTGCCGGCGGAGGAGGAGCATCGCCGTCAGCAACAGCACCGGCACGAAGGCCGCGAGAGCCAAGGCGTCGGGGGCGAGGAGCCGGGCGTCGAGCCCCTTGGTGAAGGCGCCCACGCTGGCGTGCATGAAGTAGGTGGTCGGCCAGAGCGTGCCCACGATCCGGGCGTTGCCCTCGAGCGTCGAGACGGGCTGGAGCAGCCCGGAGAACTGCGTGGTGGGCAGCATGGTGAGGATCGCCGTGGCGAAGACGGCGGCCACCTGGCTCCTGGTGAATGTCGCCACGACGAGCCCGATCGCCGTGGTCGCCGCGACATAAAGGAGCGCGCAGAGGGTGAGCATCGGGCCGCTGCCCTTGAGCGGCACGCCGAAGACGCCGACGGCCATCACTGTGAGAATCATGTAGTTGATCATCGCGATCACGATGTAGGGGAGCTGCTTTCCGGCCAGGAACTCGAGCCGCGTGGTGGGTGTCACGTAGAAGTTCACGATCGAACCGAGTTCCTTCTCGCGGACGACGCTGACTGCCGTGAGGATCGCGGGGAGGAGCACCAGCAGCAGCGGCGGAATGCTCGGCACGATCGCATAGACGCTTTCGAACGACGGGTTGTAAAGAAACCGGGGCTCGATCGCCGGCAGGCGTCCGGTTCGGTCGGGGCCGCGAGTGTTGCGGCGGTATTCGTCTTGGGCGTGGAGCATCGCCACGCTGCTGGCGTACTGGGAGATCGTCTCCGCCCGGAACGGGTTGGCCCCATCCACGACCGCGGAGACCTCGGGCGCAGACCCCTTCGCGAACTGACGGCCAAACTGATCGGGCACCTCGAGGGCCAGCGAGATGTCGTTGGCCCGAAGTCGCCGCTCGAGGTCGTTGACCCCGGTCAGTTCGGGTTGCCGCTGGAATGAGCGTGATCCGGCGAAGGCGGCGAGGAAGTCGCGGCTCGCCGGCGTCCGGTCCTGATCGAGTTCCGCGTAGCGGACTTCCTCCACGTCGGTGGTGATGCCAAACCCGAACACGATCATCAGGAGGATCGAACCGCCAAATGCGAACGCCAGCCTGACGGGGTCGCGGAGGATCTCGAGCGTTTCGCGGTGGGCATAGGCGAGCAGTCGGGCCAGGCCGGGCAAGGTATGGGGGCTGGCCGGCTTGGCCGATTTCGCCGCCTCCTTCGCGAATGTGGCCGCGGCGGCGGGCGATCCCCCGTCGTCTTCCGCCTCCGCGATGTAGCCGATGAACGCCTGCTCGAGGTCGTCCGAGGCGCGGGCCTTCATCAGCGCCGCTGGTGTGTCGCAGGCGAGCACGGTGCCCGCGTGCATCAGCGAGATTCGGTCGCAGCGAAGCGCCTCGTTCATGAAGTGCGTCGAGATGAAGATCGTCACCTGCTGCCGCCTGGAGAGATCGACGAGCAGCTCCCAGAACTCGTCCCGGGCGATCGGGTCGACGCCCGACGTGGGTTCGTCGAGGATCAGCATTTCGGGCTCATGGATCACGGCGACCGCGAGCGAGAGTCGCTGGCGGACGCCAAGCGGCAGCACCTCCGCGAGGTCATCAAGGTGGGGGGCGAGGCCGAACCGCGACACGAGCTCATCGATCCGGGTCTCGGCCTGCTTGACGGGCATGTGGAACAGTCGGGCGTGCAGCCAGAGGTTCTGCCGGACCGTGAGCTCGGTGTAGAGCGAGAAGGCCTGCGACATGTAGCCAACGCGGCGGCGGGTGTCGGTGCCGTCGTCGTTGACACGCTCGCCGAACAGAAACGCCTCTCCTTCGGTGGCGGGGAGAAGACCGGTGAGCATCTTCATCGTCGTCGACTTGCCACAGCCGTTCGAGCCGAGGAATCCGAAGATCTCACCGCGGTCGATCTCGAACGAGACATCATTCACCGCGGTGAATGAACCGAACCGCCGCGTCAGGTTCCGGGCGACGATCGCCGGCGCTTCGCCGGAGACCTCCCGTGGCGGAATCACCAGCGGGCCGCTGGTTCCACGCTCGTCTGCGGGCAGCAGGGCGACGAACGCCTCCTCGAGCGACCGCGAGCCGGTTCGCTTCCGAATCTCCGCCGGCGATTCCGTGGCGAGGATCCGTCCCTTGTCCATTGCGATCAGCCAGTCAAATCGGGCCGCCTCGTCCATGTAGGCCGTGGCCACCACGACGCTCATCTGCGGGCGGTCGCGACGGATGTCGTCGATCAGCGTCCAGAACTGTTGCCGAGACAGCGGATCGACGCCCGTCGTGGGCTCGTCGAGGATCAGCAGGTCGGGGTCGTGCACGAGTGCCGTGCAGAGCCCCACCTTCTGCTTCATCCCGCCGGAAAGCTTGCCGGCGGGACGATCGGGAAATGGGGCCAGGCCCGTGGCCTCGAGGAGTTTGGCGATCCGCGCCTTCCGCTCGGCCTCCCGCTGGCCGAAGAGCCTCGCAAAGAAGTCGATGTTCTCGAAGACACTCAGCTCCATCGAGAGGTTCTTCCCCAGACCCTGCGGCATGAACGCGATTCGCGGGCAGACGCTGCTGCGGTGCCGCATATCGGCCATGTCGCCGCCAAGCACCATCACGCGGCCGGATTGGATCCGCTTGGCTCCGGCGATCAGGCCGAGGAGCGTGGACTTTCCGACGCCGTCGGGGCCGATGAGCCCCACCATCTGGCCGGCAGGAATGTGGAGCGTGACATCGCGAAGGGCTGCGACCTCGCCGAAGCGGTGGGTCAGGTCGGCGATCGTCGCCACGATGGGTTCCCGCCCACTCATGCCAGCCCCGTTCAGTGTGCGGCCTCAGTTTCAGCCGCTGCCGGTGGCGCTGGGAAACGGCGGTTCAGCGACTCTGGCCACTCAGCCGCGTCGTCGATCTTCACGAACCCGACACCGCGAATGCCAGTCTTGATCCGTTCGATGTAGAGCGAGATCAACTCCGGTGGCAGTTGCAACTTGACGCGGAACATGAGCTTGTCCCGTTCGCTTTTCGTCTCCACCTGTTTGGGCGTGAACTGCGCCTCGGGAGAGACAAAACTGACGGTCGCGCGGGCGGCGTACTCGGGCCGCACGTCGAGTCGGATTCTCGCCTCCGCGCCGATTCGCACTCGGGCGGCATCCTGCGCGGGAAGGAAGATCTCCATGTAGACGTCGCCGAGGTCGAGAAGCGTCACCGCCTTTCCTCCCGCGGAGAGCACCTCACCTTCCTCGGCGAGCCGATAGAGGACGCGGCCGCGGACAGGACTCTTCAGGGTCGAGTCTTCGATCTGGGCCTCGACCCGGCGGACTTCGGCACGGGCCACCTCCTCTGACTGCTCGACGGACCGGAGTTTCGCCTTCACGGCGTTGACGCTGGCGTCGGCCACCTTGACCCGCGACTCCTTCTCTTCGTATTCATCTCGGGTGATCGTCTTCGAGCTGAGCAGTTTCTCGGCGCGGGCGAACTGCTGGCGGGAAAACAGCAGCTGGCTTTCCTGGCTGGCGATCTCGGCGGCGACTTCGGCAGCCGACTCCTCCGCTTCGGCGATCTTGGCCTTCGATTTTGCGAGCTCCGCCTCGAGTTCGGCCGTGTCCATTCGCACGATCACCTGACCAGGCTCGACGAGATCTCCCTCGCGAGCCTCGATTCGCTTCACGCGTCCCGCATACTTTGCCGCCACGTCGACCTGGATCGATTCGATGCGGCCGTTGCCGGAAACGATTCCTGGCGGCAGAGCGGAGGCCTGACGCCGCGTCCATTCCTGCCAGCCGAGGAAGCCGGCTGCCGCCGCGATCACCACGAAAAGAAGTCGGCCGACCGTATTTTTGCCCATCGCTCGCTGGTCCACTCGCTGAAGCCGTATGCCACGAAGGCGAAGTCGTCACTGACTCCGCCCGAGCCGATCATTATCCTTGATCGCAGGGTACCCGGATAGACGTCGCCCTGTGAGCCTCCGCGTCATGCATCCCGCTGCCGATCGCATTCTGCTGTTTCACCGCGATTACCACGGACTGACCGGGGGGCATCTCAAGGTTCGACACTACTATTCGCATGCCGAACACTCGGCCCGTTTTCGGCCGCGAATCTTCTTCACCCCAGGCTCAGTCCGCGGCCCGGAGAATCCCTGGCACGGTATTGCTCCGCCGCCTCTCACGTCATGGCGGCCATCCGAGGCGGCGGCTTTGTTTATCGCGGGGCTCGACTGGGAGGCGGTCCCCGACCCTTCGCCCGTGCCCGTCATCAATCTGATTCAAGGTGTCCGGCATGCCGACGAGGGCGATCCTCGGCGGGCGTTTCTCGCTCGCCCCGCCGTCCGTATCTGCGTGAGCGACGAGGTTGCCGCAGCCATCAAGTCGACGGAGATCGTCAACGGCCCAGTGCACGTGATCCCCAACGGTATCGATCTCGGCGATTTGCCATCGTCTGCTTTGCCGCGTGACACGGCCGTGCTCGTCGCGGGCATGAAGAACCCGCCGTTCGCGAAGGCGGTCCAGGACCGTCTGCGGTTGGAGGGCATCCATGCGGAGTGCCTTGTCGACCCGTTGTCCAGAGGCGAGTTCCTCGAACGCCTATCGAGGTCCGCCGTCGCCGTCACACTCCCGCTCGAGCGAGAGGGATTTTTTCTGCCGGCCCTTGAGGCGATGGCGGTTGGGGCCGTCGTGGTTTGTCCAGACTGTGTCGGCAACCGCGGCTTCTGCCGTGACCGCGAGACGGCGTTTCGACCGAGGTACACCGTCGACGCTGTTGTTGCTGCGGCCATCGCAGCGGCGACGCAAGCCCCGTCAGATACTGCCGCGATGCGTGCCGCCGCGATCGCCGAGTCGAAAAAGCACGGTCTGGAAGCCGAGCGATTGGCGTTCCTCCGCATCCTCGACGCGGTGTAGTCTCCGTTTCGACGCCATGCTGATCGCCTGGTCGCGGTGGAGGCGTCGATCTGGAGAGCCCGCCATGGACATCATCCTCACCGGCATCGCCCGATCCGGCACGACGCTCTCCTGCTCGCTCCTCAACAAACTTCCACAGTGCGTGGCCCTGCATGAACCCATGGATCCGGAAGACCTCGTCGGCCTGGGGTTTCCGGAAGCCTATATGGCGAGGATCGCTTCGTTCTTCGCCGCCCAGCGGGCGAGCTTGCTTGGCTCCGGGACGGCGGTCAGTAAGGCTCGCGACGGCCGTGTACCGGACAATCCGTTCGAATCCGCACCTGCTGCCGCCGGACTCCGACCCTCGACCGTCGAGAATCAGGAAGTGGACTTCGGAAAGCGGCTGCGGCCGGAGTTCCGGCTCGTCGTCAAGCATCCGAACTTCTTCACAGCCACGCTGACGACGCTCCTCACTCGCTATCCCTGTTACGCGATCGTGCGTAATCCGCTGGCGGCCCTGCTCTCCTGGCACTCGATCCAGGCCCCGGTGAACGACGGTCATCTGCCCTACGGGGAGGCCTTTGATGCCACGTTGAAGTCGGATCTTGCCGCGGAGCCCGATCGTCTCGGTCGGCAACTAATCATCCTCCGGTGGTATTACTCGCATTACGCCTCGCTGCTGCCGCGTGACCACGTGATCCGGTACGAGGACCTCGTGTCGAGTGGCGGCCGAGCGCTCGCCGTCATCGATCCGGATGCGGCGGCGCTCGCTGAGCCGCTGGAGAGCCGCAACACGAGCAAGCTTTATGATGCCGCGCTCGTGCGTCAGCTCTCCAGTCGGCTGCTCGATGACGCTTCAATCTATGGCGACTTCTACAGCCGGTCGGACATCGAAAGCCTTTGCTCTGCCTGGACGCAGCGAGGCTAAGCCACTCACGTAGTCTGGACGTCCTCCCCCAGTAGCACAGGTTGGTAACCTGTGCCTTCCTCCCTGCCTCCTGTAGCACAGGTTTCCAACCTGTGTTCGGCCCGCCTGACTCGGGGTTCCCCACGTAGGTGCAGGTTGCCAACCTGCACCATGATCCCGCGTGGTGCGCCGCTCGGGGCTGCCCGTGCCCCTGCGCCGGACGTTCG